>CAZCAD010000163.1:0-5938 GCA_964496525.1 uncultured Flavobacteriales bacterium
ACAACAATAAAAAAAAGATAAGCATCTTAAAAATTTGATGTAGTTTAAATTATGTTTTAAGTCCGTCCGAAATCTGAACAACAATTTGATTCTTAACTTATTAAATGTACTTAAATTATAGTTCATAATTTTATTGATCGACTCAATAAAGATGGTGTTACGGTGTTTTTCAGTAGGTAAGTCCATTCTTGGCCTGACAGCAGGAATGCTGTATTTCGGCTATCACCTGCCCATGAAGAAGGATTTGCGAGCCTAAGATCTTGCACTGTTTTGGAATATTATTTGGTGGCTCTCCTTATAAAAACTAATTTTATCTCAAATGCGAAAGTTCATTTTAATATTATTCTTACTGAGTCCACTTGTGATTTTTGCCCAATCGTACAGGGTTGGTGAACAGATCGAAGTCCAAATTGAAGAGGTTTGGTTTGAAGCTTATATCATTGAAATCGACGGAAAAAAATATAAGCTGAATTATGCGAGGATGTCAGATGATACTGACTTTTGGGTTAAGGAGGAAGAAATTCGGAAAAAGACTTTCAAAGACAGTCCAAGTGGTAATGGAAGCGGATCGATCACCTTTAAGCACAATGCCGGATCAGGTCCACACGATATTAAGAAAGACAAGAAAAAAAACAAGAGTAAGGACAAATACGTCGCAACAACGACGAAAATAATTACGCTGCATAACACATGTGATCGAAGAGAAACATTCGTTATTCAGGATATTCAATACGAAATTGACGGCTATCAAAAAATTGAGTTGGAGGTTGAAATCGGAACCTCGATTTTCGCATTAGAAAATGACCAAAAGGTGATTAGGGGAAAGGTGACAAATTCAATTACTGTCTTTCGTCCCGCTTGCAATTAGTGCTCTAAACACTAGCCCTCTTACTTTGCAGGAACATAGACGTTTTTCAAATGCTTCACATCTGTCTGTAAATCAAGAATAGCCTTGGTTAAATCGCTTTCCTTAAACTCTGAGGTCGGCATATCTGCGCAGATATAATTCACAAATTTCCAAATTTCTACGATCTTATTGGCATGAACTTCGTATGGTTCGTAAAGTGGATTTGTTGAGCAAAGCTGGAAAGATTCATTGTCATCCAGTCGTTTATAAACATTCTTAAAGACAATTCCATCGTCCAGAGTCACGACAATATAGGGATAACCATCTTTGATGCTCGCCCAATTCTCAACGTACTCACCTACAACATAAGACCCGTCAGTAACCGGTGGCATTGAATCCCCCCTAATTGGAAACGTACGGTACTTCCTGTCTTTCTTCAAAAAGGGCAATTGAAAGGTCGGTAATACACTAATATATTCGGGATCTGCAAAACCGGTTGTATACCCTGCGCGTGCCTTCTCATTTACCAATTCGATGTTGTCATTGTTCTGGCTATCAACTGTCATAGCGATAATTCGAACGTTTTTACCTTCAAGGTCTGCGGCTATACCTTGATCAATTTCGTCCCAGTCCTTCTCGCTGAATTTCTCCAAGTCTTCTTTTATCATTTTATCCAGTGAGATGTCAAAAAAGTCAGAGAACTTTATGAGCGTTTCTAAATTCGGCTCTGCTACTCCGTTCTCATATCCACTATAAGAAGATCTCGTCAATTCCAATTTGGATGCGGTTTCTTCCTGTGAAAAGCTCTTTCTTTTGCGTAAAAGTTTTAAATTATGACCAATCATTTAAAATCTATTTGATGAATTATTAGTCAAATATAGATAAAAAAGATTATTTTTTAGTCAATTCAATAAATAAATTTTATAAAACTCATCCGGATGAAAATTGTTCAATTACTTCCAATCCTACTGATAATCTTCCTTTCATGCACATCCGAGTCGGCAATTTTAGGCGATTGGCAAGTTGAAAGTATTTCCGGACAAACTTTGTCCGGAGAGGAGAAACAGTCGAAAGTCACCTTCCATGAAAATGGCGAATGTACTTTCTTCGAAGCAAATAGTAACCCTTCTCAGGGCAAGTGGGAATTAAGCGAAGACGAAAAAACACTGGATTTAATCAATAAGGGAGGTAAACATAAAATTTTAAAAGTGGTCGTTTTAGAATCAGATAAGATGGTTCTTAATGAAGACGGAAGTGAAATTACTTTTAAGAAAATAGACAATTGAATTCCGCTTCTATTGCACTACTTTCAATGAATAAGTATCCCATTCATTTTCGGCAATCCAGAACTGGTATTCGTAAAGACCCTGTTGACCTATCATAATATCAAATTGGCCCTCCCCCTCGACAAACTGTAGATTACAATTGCATCCTTCATATTTCGCGTACATGGTAATTTGAGTGATATTATCGACTTGATTTACATCGTAGGAATCAAATTTGCCACAAGAGTTATCAAGGATATACTTAACGTCGAGTCTAAACTGCTCGTTTGCCTGAACTGAGTCTGGAAAATCAATCACCAAGGTAGCTGTCTTCACTGTTTCCTCACAAACTGTATTCCCCTTCTTACAACTCATCGCAATAGCGGCGAGACATACTATAGTAATTATTAACTTTTTCATTTCTTAAATCCTTCTATCACAACGGTACAAGATCGGTTGAACGGTTCGGGATTTCTGGGCCAAGGGTGCTGTAAATTCATAACCATTGATCCATCCGGCAGGAAAATAACTCCTGTAGTTTCAGATCCTTTGGGCGCTACACAAAAACGTAGCAAATCATCAACGGTCGGATTTTCAATGCTCATGTCCAAAAAATAGACCTCATTAAACATTGATCTGTTCTCCTCTGCTTCCTTGCTCACTCTTCCTCTATCATACCAATTTATATCTTCACTCAGAACCAAATAAGTCCTGTTACCAATAGTAACGGAGGTATTGCAGTCGGGGTTGGAGAAAACACCAGAAGAATCGCTGAAAATCCCACCCTCGAGGTACGAACGCATCTTATTTGTCGACGGATCAAACTCCAAAACGCGTCCGTAAAGATCGTCATAATCATCATTTTCCTTTAATAAGGTGGCTTCTATGTAATTTGGAACGTGTGCACCTGCCCTTTTTTCAGGGCCCCAATTGAAGTTATCTTCCCCTGTTTCTGAGATATAAAATTTACCATTTATCTCTTCTATCCATTCGTGTCGAATAAATACCGTAGCGCCTTTACTAATGGCAATTTTTCGGCAATTAATTAGAGAGGTGGTATCGCGAGGAATGTCAAACCAATCGCCTGATTCGCCGTCTTCGGACTGTTTATAGAATTGTAGTTGCCCGCTGGAGTAGTCAAAATCCTTATCCGTTTTGTATCTAAAAAACACGCCGGGACTATAATCATCGGTTAAATAAACGTACTTACCATCTTCGGTACAAAGCGCATCTTCATGTACAAATTTCCCCATTCCATAGTGCTTCTGAACAATCTCCCTCTTAACCGGATCTACCTCAACTACATAACCCATATTTTGCCAAATTGGCCTTCCGTTGATCCAGCTTGTATCCGTATGACCGGTACCGCCAATATATAGTCTCTCCGTATTCCACGCCCAGGTTTCCTCACACGTAAAGACGGTGCCATTAGGCGTCAAACTTCCCCCGCAATTTCTATCCGTCGTACCGATCGAAGCAAAATCGATATGATGATAATCTCCCACAACTTGCCAGCTACTGTCGATTAGCTCAATGGCAAAAACGGTCCCTCCGCCTCCATCTCCAAGATCCGCATTAGCCTTTCTATCCTCATGAGAGATATAAAGAAGACCCTTCGTTTCAGGACTTTCTTCATCGGGAATAAACACTGTTAAATCGTGAAGTCCTTTAGCCGGAAATTTCTGACCATCTGCCCGTGTGACGGAATTTGTCCTTTCTTTAAAAATGATGCGATAAGTAAATCCCTCCGGAAGAATTAGATCTGTTGTCTCAAAATTCTCATCAACACTTTCAAATGGAGGCAATGTATCTATAATCTCCTCGACGATGGTGTCAGTACTATCCACTGTCAGTTCCTCTTCTTCCACTGGATCAGAGCCACAGGAACCAAACAGCAGCACCGGGATAAGATATGCAATTCGTGACATGCTTAAACTTTGATCAAAACTAGCCTTTTTTCAGATTTCAACACCAATTACCCTTCGACTTCTCTCAGGATGAACTGCTTCATTGATGTTCATATCTGAACACCAATTACGCAGACATCGTCCAACTGCTCAAATTCACCTTTCCACTCCATGAATTTATCTTTCAGGACATTTCCCTGTTCTACGATCTCATTATCCATGGTTTGTAGTAGCAATTTCTTGAACGATTTATTCTTGAATTTCTTTCCTAACTCTCCACCAAACTGATCGGCGTACCCATCTGAATAAAGGAAAAAACGTTCTCCTTTTTCTAAGAACACACTTTTTGTTTTAAAAGGAATTCGATTATCAAACACACCAACGGGTTGTTTGCTAGCCTTGATTTCGTGAAGGTAAAGCGGCCCATCTTCTTGCTGTAGAATAACTGACTCTATACCCAAGCTCTCTCTATTTGTCACTACCCAAAGATGATTATGAGCACCGGCAAATTCTATTTTAGCCTTGTCTCCATTCAAAAATCGAATACTGGATAATCCAATATCCATCCCATCTTTCACTTCTTCTTCGGCTTTTGAAAATCGTTCGATGACGAGGTCAGTTGTTTTATCCAAAATTTCGCCAGGATCTGTTAAACCAAATTCAAGTACGGCTTTGTTTAAGGCATAAGAACATATTACGCTTACCATCGCTCCCGGAACTCCATGTCCGGTACAGTCTGCTGCTGCCACGAAAACAATGTTCTCAGTTTCGCTAATGGCTACATTTTCGACCCAGTAAAAATCGCCGGCCACGATATCCTTTGGCTGGTATAGAATGAAATTTTGAGGTATTGAACCGTTGATTCTTTCTAATGACGGTAGAATTGCCTGCTGTATTCGTTTCGCATATTTAATGCTATCCATCACCTCCTCATTCTTTTCTTCAATCAGCATCTTTTGAGCCGAAATTTCTTCAAACGATATTTGCAATTGTTCTTCCGCCTCTTTACGCCTTGTGACCTCTTTCTTCAATTTACGATTCCAATACATGACAAATGCAAATACAAGCCCGACAACAAAAGCCGATATACCGGCAATTGTCCAAACCTTTGCCATATTAACACCATAATCAAATTTTACTGAAACCCAGTTCTGAGTAATTTCATTCTTCTCCTTAATTGTTATTGAAGCCAGTCCTTTGTTTAATATCCCTAATAAGATGGAATCCTTTTTGGTAACGCCCATCTTGTTCTCGACGTCGGGATAATCGGCAGGTGCGGCAATTTTTAAATTTTCATACCCTCGATAATTGAGATAATGACTGACAATGGCAATGTTACCCACAGTAGCCTCAGCTTCACCCGTTTCAATCTTCATTAAGCTTTCTTCTACATTCTCAGTATAGACAAATTTCATATTTAGATTCTCGTTTTCGAGCTTAGTTGTGATAGCATACCCTTTTGGTGTTGCAACTTTTTTGTCTTGCAAATCATGGATAGAACCAACAAAATCTCCTTCTCTGGCCGTTACAATCACCCAAGCATGCTCCAGATAGGTTGTGGTATAATACATGATCTTATCCCGCTCTTTATTTGAACCAATACTGGTAAGGACCTTAACGTCTCCGCTTTTGAATAGCTCATAAGATTTTTCCCAGGTCGTTGCCTCAGGATGAGCTTTTAGTTCAAATCCAATTCTCTTGGATAATAGATCTACATAATCTTTGGAAATGCCTACATGCCGGTCATTTTCCATGTATTCAATAGGCTCCCAAGCCGGATCATATCCGTAATAAACAACCGGATTATCCTCAATCCATCTTTGTTCTTCAGCGGTTAATTCAACAGATTGGCTAAAAACTGAAGTAGCTGCGAATAAAAATATACTATAGCTTAAGAGTCTGAGCATGAATTAATTTCA
>CAZCAD010000163.1:5980-7099 GCA_964496525.1 uncultured Flavobacteriales bacterium
CGACCTCTGGTAAAACGGGATTATCATAATTATGATTTCGTTAATCAGGCATTTACTTCCAAAAGTTCATTGGTCTTTTTAACACCTTCGGCACTTTCAGCCAGATGAGCCTTTTCAGCATCCGATAATTCTACCTCTACAATTCGTTCAATTCCGTTCTTACCGAGTATGCATGGAACTCCAATAGAAAGATCCTTAAATCCGTACTCTCCCTCCAAAAGCGCAGAGCATGGAAACATTTTATGCGAATCTTGTGCAATAGCCCTTACCAGTTCAGAAACAGCCGCTCCCGGGGCATACCAGGCCGATGTTCCTAATAAGCCGGTCAAAGTCGCTCCACCTACCTTCGTGTCCTGAACAACTTGATCCATTCTTTCGGCACTGAGAAATTCTGAAACGAGAACAGAATTACGCACAGCCTTCTCAATGAGTGGAACCATGCCTTTATCTGAATGTCCTCCTATTACCATACCGTTAACATCAGATGCGGGACATTCGAGAGCCTCGCTTAATCTATATTTAAATCGAGCACTATCCAATGCTCCACCCATTCCAATAATCCTGTTTTTAGCAATGTCCGTCGATTTATGTACCAAATAAGCCATGGTGTCCATTGGATTGGATACGACTATGATTATACAATTGGGAGAATGTTCAAGTAAACTGGACGATACCGATTTAACAATTCCGGCGTTAATTCCGATCAGTTCTTCTCTCGTCATTCCCGGTTTTCTTGGAATACCACTGGTAATCACAGCCACCCCACTACCTGCTGTTTTCGAATAATCGCTCGTACTTCCCGTAATTTGAGTGTCAAAACCATTTAAAGAAGCCGTTTGCATCAAATCCATTGCTTTCCCTTCAGCATATCCTTCTTTAATGTCTACCAACACCACTTCTGAGGCAAAATTCTTGATTGCAATATATTCCGCACAACTCGCGCCTACAGCTCCTGCGCCTACAACTGTTACTTTCATATTCTAGAGATTTCTTATATTATATAGTGTAAAATTCAAAAGATTGCGAATTTAAAAACAATTTTAGTATTTAAAACCAATTTTAGTTTACTGATTATTATTATGCATGCATTTTTAAATTGTAACTAAATATACCTCTAAA
>CAZCAD010000164.1:0-7064 GCA_964496525.1 uncultured Flavobacteriales bacterium
TTGACAGGGAGCATGGAAAGGGTAAAATCCATATTCAAACTTACTGTGCGATGAGACATTATGATTTTAATGAAGTTCGCATGTATAGTTATGAAGAATTGTTTGAAACAATGCGTATGCTCGGATTAGACTACCCCCAAGCACAAGAGATGTTTAGAAGAATGGTATTCAATGTAATGTCAAGAAACTGTGACGACCACACAAAGAACTTTGCATTTATGATGAATAAAAGTGGTGACTGGAGTCTGTCGCCAGCCTATGATATTTGCCATGCTTATCGACCTGGAAGTGAGTGGGTAAGTCAACACGCTTTGAGTTTGAATGGGAAAAGAAAAGATTTTAGGAGAGAGGACTTGCTGATAGTAGGTAAAAAAATGAACATTAAAAACGCATCTGATATTATTACAGAAGTTGCAGATGTATGCTCAAAATGGAATGACTATGCTGAAGCAGTTAATGTAGGCACGAAATTGAAAGATTCAATACCGAAAACACACATCATTTTGTAAGACCATTATTCTTGACAATTTGGTTCGACAATGCAATCATTCCGACTACAAAAGGCCTCAGCGTATGCTGCGCTTTTTGGTTTTATGCCGGAGCGCCGAATTTTCAGCCTTTAACTATATTTAGTATCGCAAGAAATTAAATGAAAAAACACTTTCGCCTGATAATAGTTTTCCTACTCCCATTTTTTGGAGTTGCCCAGCAAGCATCTATCGATAGCTTAAAGGCAATTATTGCTGACGATTCCACACCGGACACCACCAAGGTTAAATCTCTTTCGCGCTTGGCACTATATTATTATCGAACGAATCCTGATACGACTTTGATCATCTGCAGACAACAGCGGGATTTGGCCTTACGAACGAACGATTCCTGGGGTCTGCATGACGCTTATGGCTGGTTGGGCTATCTATATACTGTCATGGGTGATCTTGATCAAGCGATTATATACAACGATAAATCAATGGAAATTGCCTTTCACGACGATGATCTTGAGGCGGTTTCTTCTTTACTCTGTAACAATGGGACCGCGTACAACTTACAGGGTCAAAGTAAAAAAGCACTTGATTGCTTTTATAAGGCCCTCGCTATTTTCGAACAGCAGGATAATCAAAACGAAATTGGCAGAGCCTTGAATAGCATAGCAATGACCTATAAAAATCAAGGTTTTTATGATAAGGCATTTGAGATGTACCGGGAGAGTTTAGCCATAAGAAGAAAGTATTCGACCAAAGAAGATGTCGCTGAAACTCTGAACAATATCGGTGTCATGTTCATGGCACAGAATAAAGATAAAGAAGCGTTTCCTTATTATCGCGAATCCTTGCAATTGAGAATTGAAGCAAATTATCCGTTCGGAATTGCCAACAGCTATGAAAATCTTGGAACCGTTTATGAAAAACAGGGAGAAACGGACAGCGCACTGCATTATTTATTTCTTGCGCTGGAAATAAGGGAACAGCTCGGATTGAAGCCCGGTATTTGTTCAGTTAACAGCGATATCGGGAGTGCATACATCAGTGCGGGCGAAATTGAGTTGGCAAGACCTTATGTAAAAAAGGCATATGCAATGGCCCTGGAACTTGAAGAACCAAGATTGATTAAGAATGTGAGCATTGCTGCATGCAATGTCTATGCAATGGAAGGAAATTACAAAGAGGCTTACAGCGCATACGTCACTTTTATAGCGATGCGTGACAGTATGACCAACGCCGAAACACAGAGAGCAGCAGTTCAGACAGCTGCGAATTATGAATACGAAAAGAAAAAAGCGCTGGATAATCTGGAACATCAAAAGGAACTCGAAGTAGGAGAGGAGCGACAGGCAAAACAACGCCTCTTAATATATGCCGCTATTGCAGGTTTAGCTTTTGTTGGAATCTTTTTGTTTGTCGTGGTAAACCGACTCCGGGTAACCCGACGGCAGAAAAAGATAATTGAAGAGCAAAAGGTAGAAGTAGAGCAAGCCCATATAATTTTGGAAGAAAAAAACACGGAAATACTAAGTTCGATCACCTATGCGAAGCGTATTCAAGCGGCCATTTTGCCTTCAGACGAGCTGATTAAAGAGCATTTCCCAAATTCCTTTGTTCTTTACAAACCAAAAGACATAGTTGCGGGTGACTTCTATTGGATGGAAGTAACCGATGAAGCAGTTTTTATAGCAGCAGCAGACTGTACCGGACACGGTGTTCCGGGGGCAATGGTGTCCGTTGTATGTAACAATGCCCTCAACAGAGCAGTCAGGGAGTTTGATTTAAGTGATCCTGCCGAAATATTGGACAAGACTCGCGAAATTGTTCTCGCTGAATTTGAAGAAGGAAATCAAGATGTGAAAGACGGTATGGATATAGCACTCTGTTCGATAAAGGGTAGGACTGTCAAATACGCAGGCGCCTATAATCCTTTATGGATTATTAGATCCGGAGAAATCGTGGAGGCAAAAGCAGACAAACAACCAATTGGAAAATTCGATCCAATGAAGCCGTTTACATCTCATCAGTTCGATCTTGAAGCCAACGACTGTTTTTACATTTTCTCCGATGGTTTTGTTGATCAGTTTGGTGGTCCTAAAGGAAAGAAACTAAAGACATCTCAGTTTAGAGAAAAATTAGTAGAGCTTCAGGACAAACCATTAAAAGAGCAAGGCGAGGAATTGGATGCAATTTTTAAAAATTGGAAAGGCAAGCTTGACCAGGTCGACGACGTATGCGTAATTGGAGTACGAGTGTAACGAGTGCTCCAATGAAGCAGTTTACCCTGAGCAAAGCCGAAGGGTGCCGAAGGGTGCCGAAGGATGTTATTGGCCTAATGATATGATGCAGCGACTATTTACAATATTCATACTCCTAAGCTCATTTTGCTCATCTGGGCAGGATTACAAACCACCCATGAAGCATTTTTCTCCCGTCGATTACGGACAAATCAATGCGGGTGCAATCAACTGCATCACTCAGGATAAAAGAGGTATCATTTACGCAGGAACACGCGAAGGAATACTTGAATTTGACGGCCACGACTGGCGTTTTATCAAAGCGCACCTTCAAGTCTTTGTTTTTTCCATTGATGTCTCAGATAGTGGAACGGTGTACATTGGTGCCTCTTCTGATATTGCATACCTGAAAGCAGATCGGGAGGGAGAACTTCAATACATATCACTCGCTTATCTGATTCCGGAAGAAGCCAAACCCCTGGGCGCGATTTTCTATACCATCTGTCTGGAAGACAAAGTATATTTTCTGGATGATATGGGAATCTTGATTTATGACGGCCAAAAAATAGAGCGTGTTCCGTCATCCACAACATTCCATACAATGTTTGAAGCGGAGGGTAAAATCTATGTGCGTCAACGTGAAGTTGGTGTTTTAAGATTAGAAGGAAAGGAGTTAGTTCAATTGAAAGGTGGAAAAGAATTTGAGATTTATGGTCTCTTTGGAGTAATTCCAACGGATAAGTATACGATCTTGGTCACTCAGGAAATAGGCCTTTACAAACTTCAAAATGATTCCATCTCTATCCTGAAATCCCTGGACAGTGTCCAACTCAACCGATCAGGAATCCTTGGCTCTCAAAAGCTCAGCTCAGGTAATATCACCCTGACGACTCATAATAATGGACTTTTGATCATTGATGCGGACGGACAAATATTACAGCGGATCGATCTCTTTAGTGGTCTCCCATCGAACAATACAAGAGACATTTTTGAGGATCAGGATCATAACCTATGGATCACTACTTCATACGGCTTATCAGTAGTTGGATACAAATCGCCACTTCATACCTACGGCTATGATGCTTTTTTAGAAGGTCGTGTTAATGCCTCTGCCAAATATGCAAGTGAGCTATTTGTCTGCACATCTGTTGGCCTGTATGCTGCCGAACATTATGAGCGATCTAGAAGGAAATTTATGCTGATAGAAGAAGTGGAAGGCCAATGCTTTGATGTCGAAAAGATAAATGGAAAATGGTATTGTTATTCAGAAGGTGGGATTTATATCTTGAGTCGAGAGCAGAATAGGTGGGTTGCATTTAGAATATCATCTGCAGAGTTCAATAATAGATTCAATGAATTCTTATCGCTTGGCCGTTCAACTCAAGTCTTACTAAACTGCGGTGAAAATAGGGAAATGGGTCAGCTGTTTGATCTTGAATCTAAGAAGTACATCAATCTTGAAATGGATAACATTCCTTTCAACTATGCTGCAGAAGAGCCGAAACCCGGTAAATATCAGGACGAAATCTGGATCTCTACGTCCACAAGTGTTGTTAGACTAGTAAATGAAAATGGAAATTATTTCTTCAAAGAGTTTGATGCTGGTGATTACAGACTCGGTTCAGAAACCGCACCCTTTGTTTACAATGACCGGCTTTACATCAGCTCGGATGACAAGGTTTTCAAATTCCAGCCAAATCCCGGCAAAAAGGATCCCTTAGATGGTAAATTTAAAGCGGTTGATCTGTTTGGCGGAGATACCCTTGGTAAGGTGTCTTGTTTTCAGGCTTTTAAGGATGATCTGTGGGTCATCGTTCGTGGTCGTGTTCGTTTGATCAGGAATCATGAGATTGTCATTCCTCCCTTTGCGGATCAGATAAGCAGGGCAAGTGATTTGTTTATCGATGGCCCAGCCAATATCCTTTTTATTTCTACTGAAGAAGGCTTGGTCACATTCGATTTGAATTATAAAGAAAAGGCGGAAGGATCATATTCTTGTGTAATTCGTTCCATTCTGGATAGTGATAATGAACTGATTTATGATGGAGGATTTAGATCAGAAAAATTAGAAAAAATGACTTTCGATTTAGACTATGAGAACAATTCTATAATGGTCAATGTCAGTGCACCCTATTTTTCGTTTTCGGAAAAGGTTTATTACTCTGCGATTCTTGAAGGATTTGACAAAAACTGGAGTGAATGGAGCGAAAATGTGTCCTATACCTATTCGCAGATACCGGAAGGCGATTATGTTTTCAGAATCAAATCAAAGACTAGTGGTGAACTAAATGCAAAGGAATCTTCTTTTATTCTACACGTTAATCCTCCTTGGTTCAGAAGCTTTGGAGCTTACATCATTTACGTTTTGTTTATTCTTACTGCACTTCTTGTGGTGCTAAACATCATTAGAAACAACAGAATTATTAAGAGTCAGAAGAAGGAGGTTGAAGAACAAAAAGTAGAGATTGAAACCGCACATGAAGAATTAGAAGAAACACATAAAGAGATTAAAGATTCCATCGCTTATGCGAAACGGATACAGTCCGCAATCTTGCCTCCGGCTCGATTGGTGAAGGAATATCTTAAGGAGAGTTTTATTCTTTACAAACCCAAAGATGTAGTTGCGGGAGATTTTTATTGGATGGAACCAGTTGACCGGAAAGTCATTTTTGCAGCAGCGGATTGCACAGGTCATGGCGTTCCGGGTGCGATGGTATCGGTCATTTGCAACGGTGCGCTGAATCGTTCGGTTAGGGAATTTGGCTTGGTTGATCCCGGACAGATTTTAGACAAAGCAAGAGAGATCGTTATCCAGGAATTTGAAAAATCGGATGAAGAAGTGAAGGATGGAATGGATATCGCGCTTTGTTCTTTAGAAGGAAATAAACTGCACTACGCCGGAGCTCATAATCCACTTTGGATCATCCGAGCCGGGGAAATTATTGAAACAAAAGCAAACAAACAACCAATCGGGAAATTTGACAAGTTGGAACCGTACAACACACATTCTATTGACCTAGAATCGGGCGATACTCTTTATATCTTCTCCGATGGCTATGTTGACCAGTTCGGTGGTGAGAAAGGGAAGAAGTTTAAGTCGAAGGCCTTTCGGGAGTTGCTGATTTCGATACAAAGTCAAAATATGGAGGAGCAGAAGATTTCACTTGATAATGCTTTCGAAGAGTGGCGTGGTACTTACGAGCAGGTAGACGATGTCTGTGTTATAGGAGTTCGAGTGTAATGAGAACGAACTGGAACATATTGACAGAGTCAGCCCGCTCTGAGCAAAGTCGAAAGGGATGTCTGCGTTATTGGAATTCGAATATGACAGCAGGCGCTAAGAATATCATAGTAATTCTATTTACTCAGTTTTTTATTTGTTCATCCTGGGCTCAAACCGACAGTCTTTGGCGGGTATGGGAAGATCCCAAAATGGAAGATACGTTGCGTATGCAGGCATTGAAAGACATTGCGATGTCACTGGCTTTTAAGGATTCCGATAGCGCTTACTCAGTGGCTCAACTACAGCTTGAATTTGCCGAGAAGAATAACCACCCCTCATACGCTGCTCAGGCTATTTCTGTCCAGGGAATTACCTATTATGCCAAGAGGGATATGGATTCCGCTGCTATCTATACCATCATTGCTCTGAATCGATACATAGAAGCGAAGGATAAAACCGGTGAGGCAAAATGCAATAATAATCTCGGGCTAATCTATAAGGACAAAGGAGATTATTTGCGGTCGATAGAATATTATGATGAAGCATTAAAAATCAAAGAAAAGCTTGGAATCAAAGCCGACATTGCCAGCACCAAAATGAACATCGCAATATTGTTGACAAGACAAGGTGAATTTGACCAGGCGATGAAGTATTTGGAAGAATGTTTGCACGTTCGTATAGCTGATGGAGACAAGAAAGGGGAGGCAAAAGTGCTGTCAAACATGGCCATTGTGTATGAAGAACGAAAGGACTTTGAGTCCTGTTTAGAAGTATTGGAAAGAAGCTTTTTACTCAGCAAAGAAATTGGCAACCAAAGAGAAATGGGGAATTCTCTGAATAATATTGGTACCACCTATAGGGATCTCAATGAGCTTGATTCGGCACTTAAATATTTTGAACAGGCATTGGAGATGAAACTAAAAGTCAATGACGTCAGAAATCTTGGCAGTGCTTATTCAAACATTGGAGAGATTTATTTATTGAAGGAAGATTATCGATTGGCCTTGAAGTATTGCCAAAAAGCTGAAGAATACAACCTCCCATATGGAACATTAATCCACAAAAAAAGAAACTACCATCGCCTTTATAAAGTCTACAAAAAATTAGGCCGGATTTCGGATG
>CAZCAD010000165.1:0-7061 GCA_964496525.1 uncultured Flavobacteriales bacterium
CCGTGAACGAAATTCCGCCGGTCGTAGCCGGAGTTGATTTTGAAATCTGTGAATTGGAATCGGCCGTATTGATTGGTACCGGTGGAATACCGGGAACAGTATATGTTTGGGATAACGGGGTATTTGATGGATTGCAATTCAATCCTGACGTTGGTACTATAAACTATACGGTTACAGCAACTGATCCGAATGGATGTACGAACACTGACGATATTATGATTACTGTTCATCCGAAACCGCTTGTTACTTTCTCTGCGGATAAAATTACAGGATGTACTCCTCACGAGGTAACATTTACTGGAACTTCATCTACCGTAATTGATCACTGTTCATGGAACTTTGGTACCGGAGCGGGATCGAAAGTTTGTGGAGAGGTTGAATACACTTATGAGTATGAAGGAGTATATGACGTTACTTATTTCGTAATGGATGTGAACGGATGCTTCAATGAAGCAACAATTACTGACTACATTACAGTAGATCAAACTCCTATCGCTTCATTCGAATGGGATCCGACAACTGATCTTTATGTTTGGGACACTTTCGTGAGTTTTACCAATACATCAGAGTATGCTGATACGTACGAATGGCAATTTGGAGGCAGCAGCGTTATTCATACTACGGAAAACACGGCCTACACATTTCCTCCAGACGGTGGAAACCTGGTTTACGACGTAATACTTACTGTCTACAACAGCCTCGGGTGTTCTGATATGGCAACAACGACATTTGACATCAAAGATCCGATCATCTTTTATGTACCGAACATTTTCACTCCTGATGGAGATGAGTACAATGAGACTTTCCAACCGGTATTCAATAACGGAGTTAATCCGTATGAATTCCGTATGACGATCTACAACCGTTACGGTGAAATCGTCTTTGAAACCTACAACTACGATAAAGGGTGGGATGGAACTTACGGAAATCAAGGATTGGTACAAGACGGTACATTCGTCTGGCAAATTGAATTCCAGGAAAACAAAACGGATAAACGACACAAACATCACGGTCACGTGACGATTTTGAAATAATCTCATGATTCCTAAATAGTCACTCTATTTTGAAATAAAAAATCGAAATAAACTTTGTAAAAAGGCACTCCGAATCGGGTGTCTTTTTTTTATCAAACTTCCGAGACCATTGACTCAATTTCTGACAGAAGTGAATTGAATGCTTAAACGTTTAAATCCAGCTGAAAGGTAGACCACTGCCCAAAAACCGGATTGTTTTAAGAAAAACGATTCGCTATTAAATTAACACAAAAAAGACGAATTAGTTAAGAATTTTAGCCATACAACAATCTGGGTAAAAAAAATGTTTGCTGAAGGCAACCATTTTCGTAAATTAGAGTCTTTACTACAATATAAGGTACCCTTATCCCGGAAACCCTCACGAAATTGGGATATTTTAGAATAAAATAAACGACCAAATGAATCATCTTAAAAAATTAGTTTTTATTGGTTTGCTTTGCGGTTCTTTCACAGCATTTTCTCAGGGCTTTCCTGATGGTGTAGAGTATGGGGAGGCAACTGTCGATGAAAACTATTGTGTCCAATTAGATCCGTCTACAATTGTCGGTGAGTGGTATGAAATGGATATCACCTCTTTCGGCTTCACTGATGAAATTGAAGCTAAAAAGCAATTTATGACACGAGCTAACAACTTAGTTTCTTACTACGTTGTACTGAGCGAGCAAAAAGCATATGCTCACATTCACCTGAACAGAACACCAAGTCCTCAAGATATTGCTTGGTGGAATAATTACTTATTAAGCTTATGTCCTGCTGAGTAACCCTCTAAGGAATCTTAAAAACTAGGACCAAAAATGAAATCAATTAATCTTTTAAAACTAACTGTACTCGGAGTCATGTTCTCTGCCTCGGCAACATTTGCTCAATTTGTAGATGTCCTTCCTGAAACTGCCAGTAGTGGTGGTGGTTATATGGTTGGAGAACTTATTGAAATTGGCATTAACTGGGGGGGGCACGAAGGGACTTGGGACGCAGGTGCTCCGTGGGCTCCAAATGAAAGAGGTGCAACTTATAACCCTGAAGTTCAGGTTGGATTTGTATCAAATCCTGCAGATGACGGCTGGGGAAACTATGACGGATGCTTCTTCTCACCGGGAACACCGGAAAACGGTTTTGGATTAGAGCTTGGAGGAATAAACTACTCTAATAACGCATCAAACGCTGATTGGTCAAGCGGTACGCCAACGCAGGAAGAAATTCCGGGAGACATCATCAATTTTGATATCATCAATGATTGTATGGAAATTGAATGGGAAGGAACAATCAACGGAATTACGGTGAATGTTCTTTACAAATTAATCAACACAGAACTTTACTACACGACAACGGTGACACTTACCAATACAAACGCCACTGATGAGTTAGATATTTACTACTACAGAAATTTTGATCCAGATAACAATCAACCTATTGGGTGGAGTTTTACAACAACGAATACGATTGTTGAGCAACCGGAACCTAGTTGCGAAATGGCACTTGTTAGTGCAGAGCAATTTAATATTTGGGATAACTATATTGGTTTAGGTGCTATTGGCCCTATGTTTAGAGTAACCTATGGTGGATTTACAAACAGAGATGCATCTGACATTTGGTTAGGGAATCCTCCTTTTACACAATTAGAAGGATCGGTTACGGTCGCTGATCAGGCAATCTCATTAGGATATTACATCGATAACTTAGAGGCCGGGACTTCAGAGCAATTCCAGTTCGCTGTGATTATGAGTAGCGGCGATGTTGATGCTGCGATCTCGAGTTTATACTATATTGATTATGTCGGTTCAAGTGGAACAATCGATGAATGTAGCCCGGTTGTTGATACGGTTCAGATTTGTCCGGGTGGAACAGTTACTATAACTGTGGATGGACCAAACGCTAGTGATTATGACTGGGTGTGGACTCCGCCGACTGGCTTGAGTACCTTAACCGGACCAACCACGGATGCATCACCTTCGACTACCACAACTTATACAGTTACGGGTACACCAACGACTTCGTGCTTGTCTTCAACTATTTCGAAGGACATCGTAGTTGATATTCTTTCTCCTCCTGCAGGTCCTGATACAAACGGAGTAATTTGTAATGACGCAGCCTCAATTGTAAACCTTTCTGATTATTTGATTGATAGTGTTGGAGCAGGTTTCTGGGAAGAAACAAATGCACCTCCAACGGGTGGGTTTGATGGTGACAGTACATTCACACCTGATGGAGTACCTGCAGGTACATATACTTGGGATTATATTGTCTTCGGTGTTGGCGGATGTCCCAACGACACGCTTGGATTGACAATAGCCGTGAATCAAGAAGCACTGGCAGGTTTAGATAACACTGCTCAAATCTGTCAGTTTGATATGATTGATTTAGATTTGCTTCTTTCGGGTGCGGATCCGGGAGGAGCTTGGGCGGAATCAACGTTCTCAGGTGCCTTTGATCCGGCAACAGCCGAATTCACAGGGGCCGGAGTTTCTGCAGGATTCTATAATTTCAGTTATCCTGTGACGGGAGTTGCGCCTTGTCCGGATGATGTATCGAACTTTACGGTAGAAGTTTGGGCTGATCCAATCATTACGGTAGGTACCGACGACGACGACGACGAGCTTTGTGAAAATGATTTTATAACAGTCACTGCTACCGGAGATGGTGCAGGAGCAGTTTACGCTTGGGATAATGGAATTTCGAATGCAGTTCCTTTTGTACAGGCGGTAGGCACAGTTACTTACAATGTAACCGCAACTGACGCTAACGGATGTTTCACGACCGGCACCGTTACTATTATCACATGGCCAACACCATCAGTCAGCTTTACGGCTACTGAAGTTTTGGGATGTGAGCCTTTCCACACTGAATTTATTGGTGTTTCGGATCAGATTCTTTCATCTTGTTCCTGGACTTGGGGTGATGGTAATGAATACAGCCTGTGTGGTTCTGCGGAACATGAATACCAAGACAGCGGCTTGTACGATGTTACTTTGTCGATCGTTGATGAGCATGGATGTGTTAACTCTGTAACTTATATTGATTACATCCTGGTTGAAAAAACTCCGATCGCTGAGTTTACATGGAACCCATGGGAAGCAGTTGTTGAGCATACTGAAGTTGAGTTCACCAATGAATCACGATTCAGCAGTAGTTGGGAATGGGATTTCGGAGATCAATCTGCACTAAGTAGTGCTGAGAATCCAATTCACGAATTTCCACCGGAAATTGGTGACATCGAGTACTACGTGACACTAACGGCCTATAATTACCTTGGATGTTCTGATATTGTGCACCATTTAATTCCGGTGAAAGATATTATCATCTTCTACGTGCCGAATGTATTTACTCCTGATGGGGATCAGTACAATGAAACGTTTAAACCTCAGTTCTACTCAGGAATCGATATATACGATTTCCACATGACGATCTATAATAGATACGGTGAAATTCTCTTCGAAACATTCGACACCGAGTCAGGATGGGATGGAACTTACGGAACAAGAGGACTGATACAGGACGGAACTTACGTATGGCAGGTTGAATTTAAAGAGACCATGTCAAACAAACGACACAAACATCACGGTCACGTGACGATTTTGAAATAATCTTATGATATTCCAAAAGTGTGAATCCATTTTGAACTAAGAGACTACTTATAATGTGAAAAAAGTGCTTCAAAAAATTCGAGGCACTTTTTTTATGACTTTTTTTTCGTAATAAAACTTAACCAATATCTCTGGATCGAATACTAGCTGGGATTAAAAAACGTTAATGTGATGTTAAGATGGCATTAACAGTCGCTCTTTTCGTAAGAATCTTCGTAAATTGCATCTACTATAATGGAAACATTAAACCGCCGGATGCAAACAGTATCAATAATAAGGCATAAAAAAAAGAGAAAATGAAAAAAATTTTGTTAGCGGCTGCATTGACAGCTTTCATAGGAGGAATGTCAACAACGACATTCGCCCAGGATAAAGAAAAGAAAACAACTACTGCGAAGAAAACGGCTAAGAAAAAGTCAACTTGCGGTAAAACAAAAGCTTGTTGCAAAAAAGGATCTACGGCGAAGAAGTCCACGACCACAAAAAAAAGTACCACAGCAAGTAAGAAGTAGAATTTAAGTTTAAAGCTAAATTTGATGCCAATTCACCTAGCGTGGGTTGGCTTTTTTTTGGATTCAAAATCATCTGAACCCGGTAGTTTCAGTTTCGGCCTTGATAAAACAGCAAATCGCTTCGGCTTATACGATACGGCAGGTAAGAATCTTAGAGAATTGACCTCAATGGCAGAAATTCGGATGGTTTTTTTTAGCAACATCCGCCACCATCATAAAAGAAAGTAGAATCGGATATATAGATATCCTTACGATTTAATGACTTTAAGTCGGCTGCTGTCTTATCACAAACGGATAATGGCTGATTATTTGCCAGCGTGTGCCCCTTTCCATCATCAAATAACTCCTCATCACCAAAATAAATAGCCGTTTTACCTGTAAAAACACAGGGACCATCTTCCGGAATATGATCCTTAATCGCACAAACCTCGACACTTTCTATAAAGATATCTCTATCTGTATCGTAATGATTTGTATCGAGAATGCGATAAGGTCTTTTGGCCCGAATTTCAACAGTCCCAAATCCTACCGATGTGATAAGATCAATGTAATCCTTGAGTGGAATAGCTCCGCTCAGGCATAGCGCCCTTAATTTGTCATCATTCTTCAGGTTCTCCGGAATTCTATCGTCAGAAACAGGATCCGATAGCACGAGTCTTCCATTTGGCTTAAGAACACGGTACATTTCTGCCAGGGCACTCCTTAAATCATCTACTTTGAATATATTGAACAAACAGTTCTGGGCAGCTACGTCAATGCTTTCATCTTCAATTGGTAAGGCAAGTGCATCGCCCTTGGTAAGACGAACAAAATCCGACTTGAACCATGGATTCAGCTTTTCAGCCTCCAAAAAGTTCTGCCGACTGGCTTCAAGCATTTCATCAACAACATCGATTCCGATTATTGCACCCTCATTTCTTGAAAAGTAAGAGAATTGCAAAAGCTCCATCCCACCCCCTACTCCAACATAAAGTACGGTTGGATCATTCACCAGGTCTTTCGCATTAACTGTGCTGCCACATCCGTAATTCATTTCCTGCATTGTCATTGGAATCTCCAGACCAGGCAGTGCCCACAATGGAGTTACCGTACAGCAAAGGCCAACATCAGGAGTTAGTGCCGCCGCTTTATAAAGTTGATTTGTCGCTTCGAGGTAACTCATCTACAAAAGAAAATTTATTCATTATCGAGGAAGTTTTCAAATCCTCAAGTGTATCAATATCGTTTAATGAAGATAGAAATTCTACCCTCTTATGTTTCGAGTTTAATTCACTGATCGTCTCATCTAACAAAGTCTCAGAACTCCAGTTCTTATTCTCAAATAGTTCAGGAATGAACTCATTCATCCCAATCAAATAATATCCACCGTCTTCTGCCGGTCCGATAACTACATCTGAGCCGTTCAAACTTTCAAATCCTTTCAAAATAATCGTCGAACTTAAATCCGGTAAATCTGATCCAATGCAAATGACCTGATCAAATCCATCCTTAAAAGTCTGAGAAACCGCGTTCATTAAACGCTCCCCCAAATCAGCCCCGTCCTGAACAAACTTTCGACTATTTGGCCATTTTGACGCAATTACCTGGTCTGAAAAATAAACGATTACTTCAATGTCATCTAACTTACCTGTCTCATTTTCAGTTATTTTAACTAAATGCTTGTAAACTTCAAAAGCCGTGACATCACCTACCGATTTGGCTAACCTGCTTTTCACCCTACCCAATACAATGTTCTTTACGAACACAATTAATGCCTTCTTCATTTTAATACACAGCTTTGCCCTTTTCCAACCATTTCCCCCATTCCCTGGAGAAAACATGTACATTTTCCGTTTCTACACCCCCATTGTAAACAGGGTATCCTTTATTTACCCACTCTATAATCCCTCCGTAAAGATTTTGCACATTCTTATAACCCTTTTCAAGCAATTTCT
>CAZCAD010000166.1:0-7041 GCA_964496525.1 uncultured Flavobacteriales bacterium
TTTTAATCTAGTGTTAAGTTAAGTATGTTTTAGCCGAGCCAAGTCTCGTCCTTTTGTCTACAAATTCGATTCCTGGAATGAGATTAAGCAATTCTGTTTTGTAGGTAAAGAAGTCTTTGGTGATGATGGATATCGCCTGTTTTTCAAACTAGTTCTTGATGATGGTCGCGTGTTTGGTGGCCGCATTTTTCTACATCCTTCAGGACCAAATGGTGAATTGGAACTGCATGGGGTTTATGGTTAACACTGCCCAAATTTGAACTGCCTTTTGAAACAAGTGAACAAAATATTTTATTTAATCGTTCTATTATCATTTACCGTTCAGAACGGATTTAGTCAAAATAATGATTCGTTATCAGTGCTAAGTAAATTCAAATGGAGAACAGATGGTGATTCGTGGTTCGGAGAAGACACGCTCTATTTAATAAATGTTCCTATAGTTAATCCCGACTCTCTTAGCCTAAATATGGGATACAAGAAAATGGAATCTGCGCCCGGCGGGCAGATAACTTTTGGCGAACAATTTTGGCTTGATTCACTTGGCAAATTGAATTATATCTTTTTCGAATCCTGCGATATGGGAGAACCGAAAAAAGAAGTGGAGCAATTTGACTTGCGAGATGGCTTTGTTACGGTAAAATTCCGAATTGTTGAATGGGAATTGATTCTTGAGCAAGAAATAGAAAAATCCATGTTTAAAAGCCTGGTATATAAAGTGTTGGTCTGGAATGAAAATCGGATTATTCTTGTAAAGTAAGGAATGAATAAGAATTGGTCTCACTCATGTCTTTAAAAATGAACAACCCCTGCAGAGCCGTCGAGGTATCAAAAGGAGTCACGCTTGGGCGTGACGGATTTGTTTCCGACCTAGAAGGTCGGGGAATTGGACCAAGAGATCCCGCATCTCCGTTGCACTCCGTGCGGGATCAGTTCGAATACGATTGGTGTAACAAGGCTAGGAATTGAGCGTAATTGTTAAGTATGATTGGTTTTTCCTTAAAAGCGGCTTTTTTATTAATGTTTGTTACTTGTTCGAATGTTTACGCGCAGGACGTTGAGGAGTCGATGATTAAAGTCAACCTTGAAGACCACATTACTATAAACGAGTTACCAAGTCAGGGCAACTTTATAACCGTCCAAGTTGCGTTTGCATCTATCGAGGCTTTTAAGTATGATTATAATATGCTTGCTGCCTTTGCCGTTCTTAGCCCTGTTTTCTATAAAGATGGTGGTTATTTCTCGATTGGAATTTTCAACGATATTGACAAGGCAAGTGAATTATCCAATAAATTGAGCTGTATATTATATGATCCTTTAGCAGTTGCCTATAATAATGGCAAAAGAATTTCATTGTATAAGTTTAAAGGTGGCAACTGGGAGGAGGATATACCAAACGTTGAAGAATCACTGAAAAAATTAAAGAAGTTACTCAAAGGAACCTATTACCGCATGCGGATCGGTTACTATGAGAAGGAGGGGTTTACACCGGATGAACAGGCAGTATATGATAAGCTTAAAGAAAATGGAATCTCGGTAAAAGAGCAGAAGTACAAGAACGGCCGGATTTATGTGACAAAAAAGAAGCTAAAAACGTATTCTGAAGCCAAAGCATTTCAACAGAAAATTGCCAATCTTATCGGTAGTTCCCATGTGCAACCAGAAATCTATTGTGATTTCAAAAAAATCTATTTAGAATACTTACATAAAGTCAACGACTGCTTGTCAGCTTCAAAGTAAATTGGAAGACATTCTGGATGAGGCATGGAGAGTATTAGAATTTGCCTTTTCATAATGGATGATCTTACATTATTCCCTTGAGTTCAATAAAAATAAAATACTGTTTCTACCTCCTTAGTTTTGTTGCCTATCTCAAAGAAAATATTCAGTTGATAACAACCCGCTGCGAAACCCGAATTATACAACAATAACTCATAGTCTCCTGCCTTCAGTTTTATATCAATACTCCTTTCGATTTGACCTATCTCTCTGTCAGCCCCAAGATTGGTTAAGGTGATTTTGCCAGAATCGTAATCCTCGGCTAAATGAAGAACAAACTGGGAAAATCCTTCTCCCTCACAAGCACATTTTTGGTAGACTGATGTTTTCGCAGACTCAATAAATCTATCAACGGGTAAAATCATGTACGTCAAGGAATTAGCGCCTGGCACCCCAATCCCTGTTTCTGCAAGTTCTGGCATTGGGTCGACACATCGCTCAGGAAAATGCAGGACCCAAAGGTCACCATCTGAAAGAAAATAAAAATTGTTTCCATCAACTTGATAGTTATTTATGAAGGTCGGGGAGTACCTATGATAGTTACGAAGAGTAGCCCATGATTTACCGTTATTCATACTTATAGCAAGAGAATCCTGGGTACCAGTAGTAAATTGGTAAAATCGGAAGGATAAAAGTCGGTTTTTACCTGCTGCCGTAAGGTAACCACGTTCCCAAAAATTAGTTTCTGCCGAAGGATAGGGCGACCAATTCTCTGTTTTAAGGTTGTAGCTGTACAAATTTCCTTTACTCGTATTCCAATGACTTTGACAAATCACGGATAAAATGAAATCATCCTCTGTTATAATCGGCTCAATAATAACGTCATGGTTATTATCTTCTGCCTTCGGAGGTAATCCTTTATGAGATAGTTGCCACGTTTTACATTTGTCACGAGAAAGATACATTCGGTCGTATGTAAACATAATGACCAGAGAATCTCCGAGACTATGTATCGACGTAGGATCATCGGGCCCAACAATTACTGTCCAGTTCTTTCCTTCATCATTGCTCAAAAGAAGTTGCTCACTGTTTTGGCAAGTCCTGATAATCGTTTCACCACCAATGTTAGAATAAAAGATATCCGAGTAATGTTCGCCATGACTCGTTCTTCCTGTAGGGCCACGTTTCCCAAAGACTTTTTGACGGTTCCAATTTTTTCCACCATCTTCAGAACGAAGTACAAAGGAATTGTTACTGGAGGCTAAAAGTGTATGATTCCGGGTTTCGTAAATTGCCCAAATCGCGTATTTTGTAATGCTCTTTTCCCAGGAAAGTCCTTTATCATCGGAATAGGCAAGCCCATATTGTCCTGCCAGCCACATCCGACCATTATGATCTATCATAAAATCACGGATACATGCATAAAACCATCCATGATCACCCTTTACGATTTCTACCAAATGTGTTAGCTCAAATTCCTTAGTGTACTTTTCAAACAGAGGTTTTGGCCATTCTCCATGAGTGTCCATCTGACCTATTATGCTGAACGAATTAACAACACAAATTATGGCTATAAAGAATTTTATCTTTAGATAATTCATTAGTTTATTTCTTCTCCGTTTCTATTGATCCAGATGTACCCGTTCTTTAACTTAACAAACGCCTTTCCATTCTCAAATGGATCCGCATAATGATATATTGGTTGGATTACCCAAACATTTTTCTTATCAACGTACCCCCATTTTTTGCTGTCATCCTTAACAGCAGCAAGGCCTTCGGTAAATGATTTCGCATCGACATACGGTTTTGTGTTAATCGTATCCCCTTTTGAATTCATATAGTAGAATCCATTGATCTGATGATTAAAGAATAGCAATAAGCCGTCCTCATCTATTTTATCATCGATTAAAGTATAATCTGAAAAGGTGCAGATAATTTCACCTCTTTTATTGATCATTGTCTCATTCCCCTCAAATTTGACGATCGCCACTCCGCTCGAAAATTCGTTTACTGCGTCAAGTATTGGCAATATGACAATCGCTCCACTCTCATCTTTGAATCCATACTTGTATCCATTATGCTGGTCACCTTTTTTAAAGGGAATCATTTTAAGCGGAAGTTGATCCCTTTCCTGATGAAGAAAGAACTGTTCAACAGCGATGAATCTGGGTAGGCTAATAATATTTAAGGAACCGTCGAAATCGAAAATAATATAATTTGATGTGACCCCGTATTCTTTTTCCCATTCCTTCGGAATCGGATTTAGATAACCGTTGTACGTTTGAATTTCCATGAAAACTTCGTCCATACCATCTTTGTCGTAGTCTTTAATATTGAAACTTTGAGGTTGGCTACCATCAGGTTGTCCCGTTTCATATCCTCCATCCATTTCAAATGGGTAAGATCTTTCGATCGAATCTGTGCTCATAATAATAGTGATCGTGTAACAACAGTGCGCACCTCCCGAATAATCAAAATATATCTCATCTGCGCGTCCATCACCATCTATATCCCACTCTTCAAGGAAATCGGATTCCAGTATTGGAATATCCATAGGAAGTTGCGTCATGTCATCTGTTAATTGGTCTTGAGCCGTGTTTTCATAATCGGATCGACAACATCCAATCAAGATTCCTAAAACCATTACCATCATGGACTTGTTCATTCGAATTTGTCATTCATAGCTTAAAAAACGTGCGGTTTTGAATATCTCAAACATTCGATCAAATTGTTCTTTTGAAAGGTTTATAGAAGAGTTGTTTTCACTTGTTATCGAGAATGGGACCATCTATCCATTTAATAACTTCTTCTGACATTATATTCAAAGCCTTCATTTTATTATAAATGCGTTGGTTTTTCTCCTTTTCTTCTATACTCCATCCATTATCAAGAAAGAAGCAATACCTAAAGTAATATGGTCGTGGAGCATAGGATGCGCTCTTCTCCATTCCGGCAATTAGATCTCCCGGAACCAAATTAGAAACAAACTCCTTTACATCCGTGGTCAACATTTTTAGGTATTTCGGATCCTCATTTGAATAGGCCAGAGCACAAATTGCAGCCCTTTTAACCCATAGGTCTGAACTCGATATGAATGGAACAATATTAGAACTTGCCTCAGATGTAAGAATTGGGGCCAATTGTCTGATCAGGGCACTTTGTCGGTAAAAAGTCTCTTCATTTTCAAGCTCTAAAAGAATTTCATTCATTAAGATTTGTTTTGCTTCTTTTGTTGTTTTGGCCTTAACAAAAGAACGGGATAGAGTTGGTACCACAGATATGATATGATAAACCGAATGATAGCTTTTCATCTCATTCATAATTAAAATACAAAACTGACCGACTTCAAGTGGAACTAGGGCTGATGGCCAATCGAATGAACTGATATGATAATTATTGTTGGAAGTCCTATGAACAACATTAGTATCTGAAAGGATAAAATCGGTGATTTCGAAATCAATAGCTCTTATTGGCCCAGGTCCATCCAGATAGATCAATGTGTCTTTTGAATCTCGCTTTTCAATATTTATTCCCCTTATATAACCGGCCACGACCAGTTTCTGATCATGGCCTTCATAAAGAGCCCGATCCAGTCTTTGGTTCTCATAAGATTCCCATGCCTTAACACCGCCAGGAACAGATATCGTCACGGAAATAATTATAATAAATAATCTACATTTCATGGATTCCCAATAAAATTTAATCACCAAACCTTTATCAAAGCCTTATCACCTTCGATATTGAAGGATTCATTCCAGTTCCATCCAAATGTTTCGTCAAGAACATAAAGGTTCAACTCCTTGTCCAAACGAAAGCGATATAATTCAGTGTTTTTTAACATGCCTAATTTACCATAGAGTGTTAATACTTCACTCTCAAGTGTCCAATTTCCTCTACTAAAATCATCTAATGGTACATTGGAATATCGAATATAGTTTCCGTCTTGATAGACGGGCGGAAAATCACAACGCTTACACAGAAGATGACGGTAAGTGCCGTCTGCATTTAACTCAAAAGTGAATGAGATATCCGAATCAACGCTGCATAATTTCCACTTACCAATTAAGTGTTTCGCAACAGGATTTTGAAGTGTCATTATTCGTAACAATTGCAGTCCTTTATGTTCGCCTTCCAAAAAACAAAGCGTGTCGTTCGAAATCAAGACCTTCGTCGGAATTCGATCAGGTTGTACAGGCTTTTTTTTCGGCTGTTTCGAATGGTCGCCCCAGTCATAGTAATAATAAGGAATATATTGAGTCCAAAAAATAATGGTATCTAAGACGGTCGTCCAGCTTTTATAAGTCGCCGGGGTGGCAACAATTCCATATGAAAATGGAAGCTCTTGAAACAATATTGAAGAGTCAGGTCTAATTTCGATATAGGTCAAAGAATCTTGTTCGTTATCTGGAATTGTCGAATAGATTCCGGCAATTTGAGAATAGCTCTTAGCTGAGGAGGCAATTATTAGTATTAGCGTTATTATTTGAACAATGGATTTCATTGCTATATCAAGCATCTGGTTAAATGAAATTTCTTCCCAATGTACGCCTTCGGCGGACTTTTGTCAATTATTAATTTTAAGAAACTCATGAGCGACATCCATATTTGCTCCTAATGAATCCAACACTTCCCCTGATGGGTTTACCAGCCATAGATGGTCATAAGACCCACCTTCAGGATGATACCTGTGTTTCCTAACGATGAGGTGACCGAGATATTTTCCGCCTGGTATTATTTGCATGCCATTACCGTCCGTGATAAACTTCTCCTCTGCCGTTCCAAGATTTACACAGTGTATTGATTCAGACGTCTCCCAGGCAGCAGAACAAAAATAAAGATACTTTCCGTCGGGTGAAAATTGTAGGTTTCTGAGATCCATTAATGTCTTTTTCGGATCGGGCATAAATCCTGTTGTATCGACCAGCAATTCCGTTTTCTCAGATTTGATGTCGTACATCCAAATTTGAGGATTCCAAAACCAACAAAGTTCTTTCTTATTGGGTTTCATTGTTTTACGTTGAAATGCTATAACGGACTTGTCCGGACTTAAGATTGGGTTGCAATCCATTTTGCTTTGAGCCACTTGTTTTCGATCGCCATCTTTATACGAGATGATGAGATTCCCTGTAGTATCGAACACGACCCATATAGGTTGAGCGAGACATGAGCTAACGCTCACGATTGACAGGACAATTAAAAACTTAAAGTTTTTCATGGATTAAAGTTTGTTACAATTATTCGGTTTAGTCCTATTTTCTCAACCAGATAATTGCAAACATCATTGAAAAGACCAGAATCACGATATGATTTTTAGAAGTCATTTTA
>CAZCAD010000167.1:0-7016 GCA_964496525.1 uncultured Flavobacteriales bacterium
GCTACAAAACGACTTCCAATCTGAACAGCATCTGCTCCCAAAATCATAGCGGCTAACATTGCTCTACCGCTGGCGATTCCGCCGGCCGCAATTAGCGGAATATCCAGTGCTTTTTTGACCATTGGTATCAGAGTCAAACTTGTCGTTTCATCAAGCCCATTGTGGCCTCCGGCTTCAAATCCTTCGGCGACAACCGCATCCACACCAGCGTCTTGAGCCTTAAGCGAAAATCGAACACCAGGGACAACATGAACCACTTTAATTCCATGTTCTTTTAGGTGTGCCGTCCAGGTTTTTGGATTACCGGCCGAAGTGAACACAATTGGTACTTTGTGTTCTAAAATGATCTCAATTAGCTGATCCACAGCAGGATAGATCATTGGCACATTAACTGCAAACGGCTTGTCAGTTGATTTTTGGTACTTTCGAATGTGTTGATCAAGTATTTCAGGATACATTGATCCTGATCCAATGATCCCCAAACCACCTGAATTGCTCACTGCTGAGGCCAATTTCCATCCTGAACACCAAATCATTCCGGCTTGAATTATCGGATATTTTATCCCAAATAATTCTGTTATTTTGTTTTGATTGTTTATTTCCATCTACGGCCCCCCAAT
Organism: uncultured Flavobacteriales bacterium; assembly: GCA_964496525.1. Taxonomy (GTDB): domain Bacteria; phylum Bacteroidota; class Bacteroidia; order Flavobacteriales_D; family Crocinitomicaceae; genus JAKSBJ01. The sequence continues at coordinate 621 of CAZCAD010000167.1, forward strand.
TTACTAAATTGATTGAGATCGGTCAAACTTTCATACCTTAAGGCTCAGTAGATATTCCATCCTACCACAAACCATCAAAAATTGACACATTAATGAGACAATTAGCTTGAGCTATTTGTTCCGTACTAAGGGAAGTTTAATGAGATCACAATACCCACATTTATGTAGAAATCATGGAACTTGGTGGGGTAAAAACCAAAATTTTAATTTAAAATCGATTGCAAGAGTGGAAATGTGAAAAAACTAAGTCCTTAAAATGGGGAACCGATGATCCCTCAAGGCCCTGATTCTAATGCCTTTTTTCGTACCTTAGTGGTTTAGGGTGCATTTCTTTTTTACTTTTGCACTGCAAAATATTGACACAAATAATGAAGAAACTAATAATTCTACTAGCGTTTATTACATTTGGTTGGAGCAGTCAGGCTCAGATGTACAACATGGGCTTTGGCATTAAAGCCGGAGTCACAAACTTTCTTGGAGATATTGGAGGTGGAGACTTAGCAAAAGGCTTTCTTCTTAATATGGAAATGAAAGATACCCGATGGGCGACGGGTCTATTCTGGCGTTATCGGTTTCATCCTATTTTTGCAACACAAGTGAATTTTGGATATCAAAGGATCCAAGGCAGGGATGAAAACTCTGAAAACTATGCTCGTCAAGCGAGAAACTTGAATTTCAGAAATGACATTTTTGACTTCAGTGCACGGATCGAATATTATCCGCAGGCATTGACAATTACGGATGTTGGTTATCGCGGTGTTTATCGTTTGGATTATCAAACATATTTTACAGTTGGTGTTGGCGGTGTAATAAACAATCCCAAGGCTGATTATCTGGGTGACAAGAATTACGTGAAACTTCGATCTTTTATGACTGAAGGAGAAAATTATTCACCGGTAGCCTTAATGTTACCAATGGGTGGTGGTTTCTTCTTTACCTATAAACGATATCACCGATTTGGTTTGGAATTAATTTGGAACTGGACGTTTACCGACTATTTGGATGATATTAGCGATCAATACGTAGCTCTTTCCGATCCTGTTGCTGCACAATATGCGAATCAGTTTGTTCCCGGACCTGGGCAGCCTGACCCCTTGAACTTTGAGCCGGGAAGCCCAAGAGGTGATCCTACTGACAGGGACAACTATATGTTACTGACGTTCAACTACAGTTATCTGATTCGTACAAGAGGTAGTTTCTACAGAAACAACTACTCCTGGATGTACGGTCGTAAGAAAAGGTGGGGCGGTACCAAAGCGAAATTCTAGCCTTCAAATACTCTAATTTGGGGAGATATACTCCTGTTGGGCAATTCTATATGCCAACGAAAATTTTATTCGATCTTAGCTTAGCAACTACCTAACAGGTGAATTCAGATCAGTGCTACTTAGGAAGGGACTTTTGAGATAATTAAGTAGGTCGTTTGCACCCTACCCCAGAAAAGGCGCAAGATTGTTCAGGATATAATAGACATTAGAACTTTCTGATTAAGATAGTTGTTGCCGCATACTTCTGTCTTAACCTGAACAAGTCTCTTATCATGTATTTCCAGTCGGAGAATTTATAAAACGGAACGGCCCAACGAATACACATAATTAGGAAAAATCTCTTATTTGCTTTGAGGTCGTCCCAGTAACAGTCTTGAGACTCGACAATACGGGATCTTATTATTTCAGTTCCAGGAAACATTTTGGATAATTGTTCTACGTTTGGTCTAAGCATAGAATCTATTGGATCTTTGTGATAAGGAAACCGATAAGGCACTGTAATGATTAACTTATCACCGGATGAAAGGATATTGAGCATTGAATCACATATTACCTGCGGTTCCTGCAAATGTTCTAACAGGTTAGAACAAAGAACACTCTTTACTCCAAGTTTCGTTAATTTCTTTCTAAAATGAGCATCGTTTAGATCACCTGCCAGGTCAACACCTTCATCTTCCTTAATATCTGCATGAATTACCGGTAGTTTCTTATTGGACAATGGTAGAAAAATATTCTCATGAATATGGGGCTGGATTTCTGTCCTGAATGACAGTCTGGAACTACCAACATTGAGAAGCGGAAAATCAACGTCACTAAATTCTGTCTCAATTGTGTTTTGTATCCACTTTGATTCTTCAACCAGCATTTTATTGAACTCTCTATACTATTTACGTACTTCTTATTTAATTTCAGAATGAATGAAGTTAACCCAAATAGGCTAATAATCTCCTTCGATAATCATCTTTATTAAATTTATTTTCGACATATCGTCGAGCGTTTTCGCCCATTTTATCTCTCCCCTCGGAGTCATTGTAGTATAATTCGAGTGCCTGCATCAGCGTTCCCTCTTCGTCTTCAGATTTGACAAATAGACAATGCTCCCCATCTTTAAATATAGAATCCACAGTTTCAGAGACCGGTGCGATGAACGGAATTCCCATTTGAGCATATTCAAATAACTTCAAAGGGCTACCGTACCAATTCGACCCTGGCATTGTCGCAATGGTAAATTTCCGTTTGTACTCCTCCAGCTCTTCTTCAGAAACAAAACCTGGCATATCCACAAAGTCAACCAATCCCAGGTTCTTAACAAGCTCATTGATTCGATGCCAATCTCGCCCAAAACCAATTAACATTAGACGGGAATTTTCATATTTCTTATGAAACATGGCAAAAACTTTCACCATTAGATCTAATTTATGCCACTCTAAAAATGAACCAATGAAACCAATATTAAAGGTTTTAGTTCGCAATCGCTCGACATAAGCTTCTTTGTGCAACTGACAGGGTAAAATATTAATATTAGCTCTTATGCTGTACTTAAGCTCCAGGTATTTCTGACAAGCGGGTGAGTAGCACATGATCAGATCTGCAGCTTCCATGGTTTGCTTTTCTGAATTAGTGATGGTTGACCAGTAAGCAGATTTTGTATTGTGAATATTTTTAAACTGCTCCGGACTGGGAGAATCAAATATCACAGAAAATTGAGCACCCCATTTTTTAGCAAGTCTCAATCCAATCGTGGACCCCAAGATATGATACTCAATAATCAGATCATACTTTTTACCGCCGACTATACCACGAAATAGCAACTCTTGATCTTTTAGGTAACGCCTTAATACGAGCGATTGATGCAGCCAAGGCCACTGACGCACTATATACTTTATCAACTCTTTGAACCCGTACTTTTTTTTGTCCGTTCCCCTGTCACTATACTGACTCTGATCGCCTTTTTGGTTAAGAGCAAATTCTGTGTTGTCACCATTTTGTTCAAATGCTTTCTTAATTGATATAAGGTAAGATAAAACGGCAGATTTGTCATCCGAATAATCAAAATCTGGAACAGCAATCAATATCAAAACTTCTCTGGCGATAGGCTTATTTATTCCTTAAGAAAAATGTCTTTTTTACTTTCGAACTCATCGATGGCCTGCGTACCATCATCCGGACATCCTATATCCAGCGAGCCGTTAAACTGTTTTACGGTAGCGTTTCTTCCCGCTTTAATTATATCCAACATTAGCATATCGAGGCCATAGGATTCCTTATGTGGGATAATCTCCAGGATGGGATGGTTTACTGTCGTCATTAAGTGTTTGGGTGATACAACCGTGTAAGATCTCAGCATGGCTTCACTACCTCGGGCTAATAGTGTTGCTCTTTTAGACATTATAAATGTGTGTCTTGTACTTACTTAAGTTGTGTTTGTTTGTGAACCATTCAATGGTTTTTTTTAGTCCGTCTTCTATAGTGTAAATTGGTTTGAATCCTGTCAATTCGTTTATTTTGGTGTTATCGCACCACAACCGCTGCACTTCACTTTTGTCAGGTCGAATGCGCTGCGGGTCAACAACAAAGTCAACTTCAGAGTCCATTAATTTCTTAATCAAATCAAAAGTGTCCTGAATGGAGATTTCAAAGTTCGATCCTATGTTGATGGTGTTGCCAATTGACCGGTCTGATTTGGCAATTTCGATGAAGCCACGACATGAGTCGAGAACATAGTTGAAGTCTCTTGTTGGGTTGAGATCACCAACCTTAATCTCTTTTACCCCATCAGCAATTTGCGAAATAATAGTTGGAATTACCGCTCGGGCTGACTGTCTTGGTCCATAAGTATTAAATGGACGCGCAGTCGTTAGAGGTAAATCAAAAGCGTTATAAAAACTCATCGCCATCATATCCGCGCCAATTTTACTCGCACTGTACGGAGATTGAGGCTGAAGTGGATGTTTCTCATCTATTGGAACATAAATTGCAGTTCCGTAAACCTCTGAAGTCGAAGTATGGATGATTTTTTCACAGCCATTATCCTTCGCTGCCTGACAAATGTTCAAGGTCCCGGTCACATTGGTATCAACATATGAGGTCGGTGCGATATAAGAATAAGGTATTGCAATCAAGGCAGCCAGGTGAAAGACTACATCCACTTCCCTTGTCATATATTGACAATAATGCGGGTCCCGGATATCACCTGAAAGCACTTCAATCTCTTTTAGACAGTCAACCTCTTCGAGCCATCCCCAATGATTAAAAGAATTATAAACCGACAGGGCCTTGACCTTGCATCCTTCTTTCACCAACATTTCTGTCAAGTGAGATCCAATGAATCCGTCAGCTCCGGTAACGAGCACTGTCTTACCACTTATTTCCATTAGTCGATTTTCGTTTTTGCCTGCTTTAAAAATTCAAGATACCTCATCATCCCGTCTTCAACACTCACTTCCGGAGAATATTCTAAAAGGTTTATAGCTTTATCAATAGATGCGAATGAATCGCGAACATCTCCGGCGCGCTCGGCACCATATTCCACTTTTAAGTCTTTTCCCGACAGACCATTTTTTAGCAATGATTCATTTATTAACTGAACCAAATCATTTAGCGAAAGTTGTCCTCCATAGGCAATATTATAAATGGTATTCAGAGCCTGTTTATTTTCCGTTAAACAAGCCAATTCATTTGCCTGAATCACATTGTCAATATACGTAAAATCCCTAGTCTGCTTACCGTCACCGTGTACGGTGATCGTTTCATTTTTTGAGATCAAATCAATGAATTTCGGAATTACAGCGGCATAAGCTCCATTTGGATCTTGATGTGGTCCAAAAACATTAAAATATCTCAATCCTATTGTCTCAAGGCCATACAAATCGGAAAAGACTTTAGCGTATAGTTCATTCGCGTATTTTGTAATTGCATAAGGTGATAAAGGTTTTCCAATGTTCTCCTCCACCTTTGGTAATCCTTTATGATCACCATAAGTTGAGGAGCTGGCTGCAAAAACAAACCTCTTGATTCCGGCCTCTTTAGTCGCCTCTATTATATTCAAAAATCCTGTGATATTGTTGCTGTTCGTATTGATCGGATTCTCAATCGAGCGAGAAACAGAACCGAGAGCAGCCTGATGCAAAACAATATCCACTCCGATAACAGCTTCAACGCAACTTTCATAATTGCGAATATCGCTGTCCAGAAAGGTAAAATTTGGATTCGATTCCAGTTCTGAAATATTGTCAAAATTACCGGTGGACAAATTGTCAAGACAGACGACTTCATTTGACTTTAGAAAATAATGACAGAGATTGGAACCGATAAAACCGGCACCTCCCGTAATCAATATTTTCTTATTCTCAAGCCTACTCATTTCCGCTCTTTCAACCGCCTCGCAAAATAACTATAATTCTTCTCCCCGCAGAAGTTTTCAAACCAAAAGTTCCGCATCGCAGAACGGTCGTTCTTGGATTTTTCTGTATTATTTTGAGTGGTTTCTTCAGTATCTATTAAGCTAGCTGTGAGTGCAGTTGTCGACCCTTTCATTTTTAGCGCTTTCCCTGGCATTCAAGAATCCGCTGCTGTATCCCGAAGTGGTCTATCACAAATCTTGAGAGTAGTATTGAATCATCTCTTTAAGACCAGCTCGCAAACCTATTGTCGGACTCCAGTTGAGATTTTTTCTGATCTTCGAAATATCTGCTTTAGTATCCATAATTTCCGCTTTCCTTTTCTGTTCAGCCTCTTGTATCTCTAATTCTTTTCCTCCTACCTCAAATAGGAGGTCCAAGACTTCTTTAACACTATAGGATTTACCACTGCCTACATTATACTGATTAAATCCTTGAAACTTATCAATCCCTAAAATCATCGCATTAACGACATCTTTGACATGCACATAATCTCGCTTTGGCTCAGTGTCTCTCACTTTGACAACTGTTCCGGACAGGAATTGCCGAACGATTTCAGGAATTAAAAAATTTTCCGCCTGGCCAATACCATATACATTGAAAAATCTAAATATGTTTGACTCTACTTTGAAATGTCGCCAGTAATAGTCCAGAATATTCTCTGCTATCAATTTACTTCCGGCGTATGGATTTAAGGGTCCTAATGAGAAATCTTCAGTGATCGGGAC
>CAZCAD010000168.1:0-6998 GCA_964496525.1 uncultured Flavobacteriales bacterium
GTAATGGCTTTTTCAACTGATCCCGTTTGTCCTGGTGATTGCACCGGTTACCTTATCGTCGGTGCGGCTGGAGGTACACCACCTTATACGTATAGTTGGGATACCGGAGACACAACTAATGTCGCTTTCAATCTCTGCGCCGGAACATATTTTGTCACCGTATCAGATGCGGCCGGCGATACAGTTGTTTTAGTGGTTACTTTAGGAAATTACGCTCCGATATGGTTAGTAGCCTCATGGGTCAGCGATCCGACATTCAGTGGTGCATGTGATGGTGAAATAGCCGTGTCAGTTTTCAATGGCCACCCATCTTATACGGTTGACTGGATTGATTGTAATGATAGTACCTGGGCATGGACGCCCTCTTCACCCCCATACAAATTTTGTGCAGGAGAATATGCTATGGTGGCCGTCGATGAATGCGGCAGCATAGATACTTCAGATTGTATTACACTTGTGGACCCGCCTATTGGATTGACAGAATCAGAAATGGCTAAACTCACCTTTCAACTCACAAATAATATTCTCACTTTTTCGAGACCAATCCATCTTCTGCATGTGTATGATTTGGGAGGAAGATTAGTCCTGGAAAAATCTGAGAACCAATCTGATCAAGTCGATATTTCCAATATTCAATACGGTATTTACGTTCTGAACGCCGTCTCAACGGAAGGTGAATCGCTATCGCAAAAACTGTTTATTCCAAAACAGTAGTCTAAGAAGTAGAGAAACTTCCTTTATTGAATCCCTTACCTAAATGTTAAGAACTTCTGTCTTTTTTTGAAACCATCGGATGAGATTTTCTTACCTTAAATGATTCATGAATGAAGATTATCTCCAGCATCTGTTTGCATCCAAATCACTGAGCAATGAATTCACTACAACGGATAATCGCAGTCTGACAATTATCGATTTCGGCATCCATAATCACAACTCCGGGCCGGATTTTTTAGAGGCCAGGATTAAATTGGATGATGTTATCTGGGCAGGAAATATTGAATTTCATGTCAAAGCATCTGATTGGTTTCTTCACAAGCATCAATTTGACGACAACTATAAAAACGTAATCGCACACTTTGTCTACGAAGCGGATGCGCCGGTCCAAAGTGGATCGTTTGACTTGCCCACAATCGAGCTCAAATCCATCATCTCAAAAGAAGAGTTCGAGCGATATTCCCAATTCACCAGGCGAAAGTCCTGGACGGCATGTGATCAACAAATTGCCCACGTACCGCAAGAGCTGATAAACGAAACACTCAAATCTGCTCTGGAAAACAGGCTCAAACGAAAATCAAGCTTGATCCTGTCACAGCTGCATACTTTCAATGGAGATAAGCGCCGCTTATTTTATCATACTCTGGCTGTTTATTTCGGCGGTAAGGTAAATCAAGCAGCATTTGTTCGACTTTTTTCCAAAATGACCCTGGCGCAGTTGGCCCGATTAAACGGAAGACCTCTCCAAATGGAGGCCCTCTTTCTGGGGCTGTCAGGATTAATTCCAAAACAATCACAAGATCCGTACGTTCTGGATCTTCAAAAGGAATTCAAACATTTGCAACAGTTGTTTTCATTAAATAAGATGGAGTCCGTCGAGTGGAGATACTCCCGTATGCGACCTCCTTCTTTTCCACCAATTCGTATTGCACAGTTCGCCTCGGTCCTTTCCCAAGAACTTGATTTGGATCAACTATTTAATTGCGATGACCCTGCCACTCTAAGAAAGTTCTTCAATACGGCTCCCTCCAGGTTCTGGGATACGCATTATCGATTTGAAGCCAGCTGCAGAACAAAGTCATCAAAAATTTCAACTTCTTTAGCTGATCGCTTACTTATCAATGCTGTAATTCCATTCGTTTATGCAATCGGTTTAACTGAAAACAACAACTCAACAAAGCGGCGCGCACTGACACTTTTGGATCGTCTTGAATCCGAAAAGAATTCCATCATTTCCAATTGGGTCGGATATGGGCTGGCCGTTAAAACGGCAGCCGATTCTCAGGCACTGATCGAGCTAAAAAATGAACGCTGTGATAAAAAGAAATGTCTCTCATGCCCAATAGGAAATTTCCTCCTTTTTTCTTCGTAATCCGTAACGAAATTAAATGAAAAAAATGCGTAATTTGCGGTGCTGGGTATACCATCCTTTCTAGGTGAATTTGATACAGAAAATAGCACTTTTTTTCGAGTTAAGATCCTTTGGAGTAAGCACTTGGTGGGCAAGGCGTTTGAGAGTTGAGGTTTCCAGAGTAAGACTTTTTTTTATTTACTTTTCCTTTATTGGATTGGGTTCGCCGGTCATCATTTATTTAATGATGGCATGGGTGCTGGAGCATAAGCACATTTTTAAATTTCAACGTAAACGTAAAACCATCTGGGAATTATAAGTGATGCGGAAGTATAAATATTTGTCAAAGGTCTATTATGCGATCTTTCTATTGGTCCTTATAATTTTTACAGGAACACTTGGCTTTATGATTGTTGAAGCCTGGACATTCCTCGAGTCATTTTACATGGCCATTATTACGATTTCGACAGTTGGATTTCAGGAGGTGCATGAACTATCAACGGCCGGACAGGTATTTACGGCCTTCTTGATCATAATAAGTTTCGGAACTTTTGCTTATGCCGTCTCAGCAATTGCGTCAAATATCGTTGGTAGCGGGTATAAAACATATTTTCGAGAATACAGGACTCAAAAATAAACGATGCGAATTCTAATCACAGGTTCTAACGGCCTCTTGGGTCAAAAACTGGTCAAACTTCTTTTGGCTGAAGGAATCGAATTTTTGGCCACTTCAAAGGGAGCCAATCGAAACTCATCCTGTCCCGATAATCAGTTCGCTGAATTGGATGTCACCAATGTTCTTCAAATTAAAAACATCGTGGAATCTTTCGCACCCACTGCAATTGTAAACACCGCGGCAATGACGAATGTTGATCAATGCGAGGAGGATGAGAAAAATTGCCGCTTGATCAACGTTAAGGCAGTTGAATATCTTCACAGCGTTACTGCTCTACGAAATATCCATTTGATTCACATTTCAACGGACTTTGTTTTCGATGGTGAAAATGGGCCCTATTCTGAAGAAGATGAAAAGAACCCCCTAAGTATTTATGCCAGATCCAAGTCCGATGCTGAAGATATTCTTATCAATGGAGATTACCGGAACTGGTCAATCCTACGCACAATTATTCTGTTTGGAGATGCCGAAAACATGAGTCGGTCAAATATTGTTCTTTGGTCAAAAGACGCATTAGCCGAAGGAAAAGAATTAACAATTGTTGACGATCAATTCCGCGCTCCAACCTGGGCAGACGATCTGGCCAATGCATGTTACGTAACTGCCAATAGATCTGAAACAGGTCTCTTTCATATTTCAGGGCCTGAAACATTTTCTATTTATGAATTGGTTTGCCGTGTTGCCGATTACTTTGGACACAATAAAGACCTCATAAAAGCGATTTCATCTTCTTCCCTAAACCAAGCCGCAAAACGGCCGACAAGAACTGGATTTGTTCTTGTTAAGGCCAGAAATCAGTTGAACTTTGATCCTTTGACTTTTGAGGAGAGCCTTGCTAAATTAGCCGAAGAGGACTAGATAATTTTTCTATATTTGCCGGGCTGTGATCACATCAATAAATCCGTAAAACATAATTAATGAAACGATTAATCACCTTATTATTTTTATTAATACCGGTCGTCAATTTTGCGGATGAAACGGCTGACACGACTCTTAAGTATTATTTAATAGCTGAGTGTGAGACCGGCAACAAGTTGGTGTTAAAGGAAACCTGTGACACAATAATTGTTGAAAAAGGGATTGATGCAAAGATTGATAGATTCTTCAGACCTGTTGCCGATGCGGTAGGTGCCGTGATTTTTTATCCGATAAATTTCGGAACGGTTGAGGACGAATATACGTTCATAATTGACGACCCTGGTTTTAGCGGAAAAGAAATTGATTTCTCCGGGGTAAACATAAATGGCTCAAAAGCAGTCAAGGATGTTGAGTTCCTGGGAGAATATAGCGAGATTGAGACAAAAGACGGAAAGATCCTGATAAAGCAGATCGATGGTAGGACCGAAATTAAAGTCAAACTATCCGCACCTTACGCTTCAATGCCATTGGTTATCATCATCTTGATCCTGGGAGCATTGTTTTTCACCTTCTATTTCAAGTTCGCCAATTTTACCTTGGTTGGAAAGGCGGTTAAAGTGGTGAAAGGGGATTACGATGATTTAGATAAGCACTCGAGTGATGTTGCCGAAGGTGATTCAACTCCTGATGAGGATGTGTTTGAAACTATTAAAGTTGAAAAGGCAGAAGGAGAGGTGTCTCACTTTCAAGCTTTGACAGCGGCTCTTTCTGCAACGGTTGGTCTTGGCAATATAGCCGGAGTAGCCGTAGCAATTTCAATTGGAGGACCCGGAGCTACTTTCTGGATGATTTTGGCGGGGTTCTTAGGTATGGCGTCGAAATTTGTAGAATGCACGCTTGGTGTTAAATACCGTGAAGTCACTGAAGATGGTACTGTGCATGGTGGACCGATGTACTATCTTTCTAAAGGCTTGAAAGAAAAAGGTATGGCCGGTTTCGGAAAAGTATTGGCCATTTTCTTCGCTATCATGTGTATAGGAGGATCTTTAGGCGGTGGAAATATGTTTCAGGCGAATCAGGCTGCCGCTCAGATAAGTGGGAAGCTAGGATTTGACAGCACTGCTGCAGGCGTGATTATTGGACTGGTTATGGCCGCTATTGTTGGGGTTGTTATCATTGGAGGCATTAAAAGAATCGGTTCGGTTACCGAAAAAGTTGTGCCGTTCATGGCCGTGATATATGTAGGAGCGGCCTTGGTCATTTTAGGTATTCATTATTCTGCTATTCCTGAGGCTTTTAGTTTAATCTTCAACGGTGCTTTTGCTGCGGATGCCGCCTTGGGGGGAGTTATTGGGGTCTTAATCGTAGGATTTCAACGTGCTGCATTTTCGAATGAGGCAGGTGTTGGATCTGCTGCAATAGCCCACTCAGCCGTAAAAACGAAGTATCCGGCAAGTGAAGGAATTGTTGCACTTCTCGAGCCACTTATCGATACGGTAATCATTTGTACAATGACCGCCCTTGTTTTGATAATTACGAACATTGACGGGGGATTCATTAATTATGGTAGTTCTGATGTTCAGGGCATAGAACTTACCGCAACTGCATTTAATAGTACCATTCCATATTTTGATTGGGTGCTGATGATAGCGGCCGTATTATTCGCTATTTCAACGATGTTGTCATGGTCTTATTACGGATTGCAAGCTTGGAAATACTTATTCGGAAGGGCCAAGATTGTAGACACCATTTTTAAGGTAATTTTCCTCTTTTTTGTAGTTGTCGGTTCAGCTATTAGTTTAGGTGCGGTTATCGACTTCTCGGATGCGATGATCTTCGCAATGGTATTCCCGAATGTGATTGGTCTTATTATTCTTGCTCCTAAGGTTAAAAAGGAACTCAATAAGTATTTGGGCAAGATTAAAGAATCTAAAGCTAAGGAAGCTTAAGGTGCCGCGCAATCGCATCATATTTTCGAGAGGACAGAAGATCGGTCTTACTGCAATTAGCTTCTTGCTATTAATTGTTCTGTTCTTTTTGCAAATGGACGCAAATGGAGAAATTGGTGACCCATTCAATGTGGATGAATCAAAACTCGAATTCTATAAGGCAGAACAACAGCAAAAAGAAGTTGAAAAACAGAAGGATTACTTCAAAAAGAAATCTTCGAAAATAGCGTATACGCTTTTTGATTTTGATCCAAATAAATTAGATAAGGTTGGTTTTGAAGAATTGGGATTTTCGTCGAAGCAAGCAAATTCAATCATTAGCTTCCGGGAAAATTACGGAAGTTTTAATACCAAGGAGGATTTTGGAAGACTATATGTTGTAAGTGAAAAGAAGTTTGAGGAGTTATGGCCCTATATCCAACTAGACCATGCAACAGAATCTAAATCGCCTATAGAGATTAATGGAGCGACCGTCAATGAATTGCAGAAAATAAGAGGCATAGGTCCTGTACTATCTGAACGGATTATCAAGTACAGAGACATGTTAGGAGGATTCGCGACGAGCAAACAATTTAGTGAGGTATATGGTTTGGATGAAGAAACCTTGGAAAATCTCATCTCGAGAACCAGTATTGACGAGAGTCAGGTTAAAAAAATTGAAATTAATTCCGCCTCTAAATTCGACCTGGATAAGCACCCATACGTTGATTTTAAAATGAAAGCTTTGATATTAGATGAACGAGATAAAGGAAAAATCAATAATTTGGATTTTATGAGGGGAGAGGTTCCGGATCACGACTTAGAAAAAATAGCGCCTTATGTTAGTTTTAAATAAAATGGAAATAGAAGAACGAATTAAAAATGCCATTCGAGATGTTCCTGATTTCCCGAGAAAAGGCATAGTCTTTAAAGACATCACACCCATATTACAAGATGCTGCTCTGTGCAGAGATATCGTTAAACATTTGGCAGATGCCTTTGCAGAGGACGGAATTGAAGGGATTGCCGGAATTGAAAGTCGTGGATTTATATTCGGTCAGGCTTTGGCCATGGAAATGAACGTTCCTTTTATTCCGATTAGAAAGAAGGGAAAATTGCCTTTTCATGTTGTTTCTCACTCTTACAATCTCGAGTACGGATCAGCCCAAATTGAAATGCATACAGATGCGGTTCATGAAGGTCAACGGGTTCTGATTCACGATGATTTATTAGCTACCGGAGGAACCGCCGTAGCTGCTTCTGAGCTGATTATCAGGCAGAAAGCAAAAGTTGTCGGATTCAACTTTATAGTAGACTTGACATTCCTTAATGGGACCCATGCCATCACTAAATACTCAGAAAATATTACTACTTTAGTTCGCTATTAAAAAAAAGGGAATGATTATTATAGAGGATGATAATCAGACAATGATCCGCCAAATGGTGCGGGATTTTGCTGAGAAAGAAATCC
>CAZCAD010000169.1:0-5863 GCA_964496525.1 uncultured Flavobacteriales bacterium
GCGATTGTACCGTTCATTTTTAACGAAAATACTGATAATTATTGCATCGCTGGTTGTAATGCCTGATTTGACCGAAACAGTTTATGTTCAGGATAAAGGCGCTAAAAGTGTTAAATCTGAGAAGGGAAAGAAGAAAAGTAAACGTCGAACCCGAGGAAGTTATAAGCAACGAAAGCGCACATCTAAGCGCCATTGGAAGAACCAAGATAAAGTGACGAGAAAGCGAATGAAAAGGGCTGCCCGTAATGCCAAACGTCGCCAAAAAGGTAAACCAATGAAGAACAATAGACTAGTATAATATAGTCGAAATTGTCTCCATCTTCCCTTTTAAATTTTCTACTGTAATTCTAATTTTGAAGATAATTATTTGATACGGATATTTTGTTCGGACTTTTTGCCTTGACTAATTTTAATTATTTATATTTACGGGCTATTGTATTTTAAGATTTTTTAACAAATACGCTTACTTATGCTTCAAAACCTAAAATTAATCTTAACAACTTTTGCGCTGTCAATAGGTTTCGTTTTTGCCCAAACCGGTGTCGGATCAATCAAAGGTAAAATTCTGGACAAGGAAACCGGAGAACCGCTTCCGTTTGTAAAGGTGGTTGCTCAACAAGGAGGTCAACAAAAAGGATTTGCTGCGACTGACTTCGATGGCAACTATATAATCAGTGCACTGTCACCCGGTAAGTACGATGTCGAAGTACGATTCGTGGGATATGGTTCAATCAGACAAGAAGGAGTAATAGTGAACTCCGACAAGTATACAATCTTAAAACTCAATATGGGAGCATCTTCTGAGATGCTTGATGTTGTGGAAGTTATTCACTACGAGGTTCCATTAATCGATATGGATGGTGGTTCGTCAGGAGCAACCATTACTCGAGATGATATAGCAAAGATGCCAACACGTTCGGCAGCAGGAATTGCAAAAACCGTAGGTGGAGTTTATGCCGCCGAAGGTTCCGGAGCATTAAGTATTAGAGGCACAAGGTCCGAAGACACTTACTATTATATTGACGGAATTAAAGTTCGTGGATCTTCGAGTCTTCCAAAAGCAGCAATCCAGGAGGTAGCAGTATTAACCGGTGGTATTCCAGCCAACTACGGTGACGTGGCAGGTGGCGTAATTTCAATTACGACCAGAGGTCCTTCGGCCAGATATTTTGGATCATTCGAAGGTGTATCTTCAGGCTTTTACTTAAATGGAAAAGATCCACTTGGATACAACGGTAGAGTTTTTGGGATGGATAAATATGCCTACAACCTGGTTGAAGGAATGATTTCCGGACCGCTTTTAATGAAAAAAGATTCGACCGGTAAAAAGACAAAACCAATTTTAGGGTTTTTCGTATCCGGTAACTTCGGAGATGTATTGGACGGCAGACCGCAAGCATACGGTGGAAATTATCGACTTAAAGATTCTGTGCGAGCAGGTTTACTTACTAATCCATTGCGACCTACCGGTTTAGGGCAGGGAACATATTATAATGCCGAGTTTTTGCGGCATGACCCGAATGACGCAGCAAATTCAGATTTTGAACAAATTCCATGGAGAATGAACACACGTGGTCGTAATGCAACGGCTTCAACGAAAATTGATGTAAATGTAGGACCAAATATTAACTTGGTTTTTGGAGCTAATATGGCATGGTCAAGAAATCGGCTTTACTCTTATACCAACTCTTTAATGAACTTTGAAAACTTCGGGCTTGGAGAGTTTATTGTAGATTTACTCAACGTTTTAATAATAATGAAGAAGGATCGAAATCAAAAATTAACTCTGCCTTCTATTCATTAATGGTTGATTATACTCAAACGTATAGAAGGAACTGGGACCCTACACATCAGGACAGAATATTCAACTACGGTCATGTTGGAACTTTTAAAACGTACAGAGAAACGACCTATGAGTTGACTGGCGGTTTAGATAGTATGGTGCACAACGGATTTAGAGATACCCTGGTTGAGTATACACCATCTACCAATAACGAAGCTTTTGCGGCCATTACCAGTCAGTATTATTCTATCTATGCAGGACAACCGATTGGGCACTACGAAAACTTGTTTCAGGTTGAGCAAGGCGGAGCTTTAAGAAATGGAGATGCTCCACAAAGTGTTTACGGAATCTGGAGTAATTTCGGAAGTCCTTATAATAACTACGGATTTAGCCAGGCCGATCAATTCAGAATTACCGGTTCCGGTACGATCAACATGAAGAACCATGCGATATCGATTGGTTTTGAGTACGAGCAACGTTGGGATAGAGCTTTTGGTGGTTCACCATTGAGTATCTGGACCATCGCAAGACAATATATGAACAACCATATTCTCGAGCTGGATAAGAGTCCTGAAACAACCACTTCGGCCTATTATGGTACATTATTATATGTAACTTATGATCGGCTGAATGCTTCAAAGGGAACTTTCGCCGGTCAGGAAGGAGATGACGCTCAGTACTTCTTCGATTATAATGTAAGAAACAAACTGTCTTTGAATCCTGATGGAACTGATTTTGTTGATATTGATGTATTGGATCCGGATTTCTTCACCCTGGACATGTTTAGTGCCGATGAGTTGTTAAACTCAGGAAATACGATTTTCTCCTGGTTCGGCTATGACCACACAGGCACCAAAGTAAAAGGGAATACGGATATCAATGATTATTTCAACGCCTTTAATACGGACGGAAACTATGCGAGACACATTGGGGCATTCCAACCTATTTATATGGCCGGATATCTGATGGACAAGTTTGCATTTGATGACATCATTTTTAACGTTGGTCTTCGGGTTGACATCTTCGATGCCAATCAACCTGTACTAAAAGACAAGTTCTTATTATACGAGGCTTTAACCGTCAAAGAAGTTAGCATGCTTCCTGATGGCGATGTGGTCAATCACCCTGTGAATATGGGAGAAGATTATGTTGTATATGTAAACGATGTCAATAACATTACTCAAATTAATGGATATAGAGACGGAATTACATGGTATGATGCAACGGGTGTTGAAGTAGCTGACCCTTCATTGATTGAAGGATCTAAAGGTATTGCGCCCTGGCTGCTTGATCCAACGTTAACATCACCGACGGCCTCTGCATTTGAAGACTACAAACCTCAGATAAACATAATGCCCAGAATCGCATTCTCTTTTCCTATTTCTGACCAGGCTTCATTCTTTGCGCACTACGATATCTTGACAAAACGACCTACTACAGGAAACAGATTTAATCCAATCGATTATCAGTTTATTCAGGATCGTAACGTTATCATCAATAATCCAAACCTTTTACCGGAGAGAACAATTGATTACGAATTAGGTTTCCAACAGGTTTTAACAAAAACTTCGGCATTGAAAATCTCTGCGTTCTACAAAGAACAAAGGGATATGGTACAATTGGTAAATGTTTTCCAGGCTTATCCTAACACGTATCGTTCTTATGGTAATCAGGATTTCGGTACAATTAAGGGAATGACGGTCTCTTATGATTTAAGAAGAACCGGAAACATTCGATTAAGATTAGCTTATACACTCCAGTTTGCCAGCGGTACAGGATCAGACGCAACATCCGCTTTAGGTTTAGTTAACTCCGGAGAGCCTAACCTAAGGACAATTTTCCCTTATTCACGTGATCAACGACATGCATTCCAAATTGTTGTTGATTATCGTTATGGGTCAGGAAAAGATTACAACGGACCAAAAATTGGAGATTTTGAAGTCCTCGGAAATACCGGCTTGAACGTCGTTTCCAATATTGGTTCAGGCACACCTTATTCAGGCGTTAAGTCTCCAAGAGGTGAAGCATTGATTAATCCTGGGGGTTCTCCACTTGATGGAACCTTGAACGGATCCAGAAAGCCATGGACATACTTGGTTGAAGCGCAGCTTGACAGAAACTTTATGTTAGAGTTTGGTAAAGATGAAGACAAAAAGAAAGTGACGTATCTAAATGTATATTTCCGAGTTACCAACGTATTCAATATTATTAATACCGTTAATGTGTACCGGGCAACCGGTAACCCAACTGACGATGGCTATTTATTGGCGGCCCAAAGTCAAACAGCAATTCAAAACCAGTTGGATGAGCAGTCATTTAGAGATTATTATTCGATAAAAGTTTTTAACCGTTCAAATCTTGGTATACCAAGACAAATACGGTTGGGAGTTAAATTTGACTTTTAAGATTACCTGGGGAACTGAGCCCTACTTATAAAAAAAATTATGAAGAAGACAGCGTTAAATATTTTGGCTCTATTATTAGCAACTACCACTTTTGCTTATAAGAATTATGACCATCATTCACCCGATAGCGGGGGTGGAGGCGGTGATGAGTCAAGAGCAGCCGGTTGTGCTCCATCAAATGAAAGACTTTTCATGGAGTTTAATAATGTTCGTGGATTAATAGAAACTGCCGGCTCACTTTGGCAAGACCGTGCAAACTCTAATCCGTCTTATGAGATTCCAAAAGATGGAGGAAACCACCTCTTGTACGCAGGAGCACTCTGGATGGGAGGTGTTGACATTAACGGACAGTTGAAATTAGCCGCGCATAGATTTAGACAGGGTAATGACTTTTGGGCCGGACCGCTGGGCGATTTGATTGACGGAACAGGAAATTTCGATCCGTTTACGCCCCAAAACGCCGAATTAACGCTATTTAAGGATAACGGTGCGGCCGAGATCATACCTTCAGAATGTACCAAATACGACCGATTCTTTACAATTCGTAAAGCGGAAGTTGAGGGATTTATCCTTTGGTGGAAATGTGAGAACGGTGTCTTGGATCCGGAAGAGTGCGAAGATGTACTGGAGCCGGATTCAGAAGTTTTAGATCGAATTATAAACTGGCCTGCACATGGAGATGTCTCTCTTGGGCAAGATTTTTACCTGGCACCATTTTATGACAATACTCCTCCGGGAGAAGAATTTGGAAATCAGGTCTATGATCCAATTAACGATGGAGATTATCCCTGGTATGATATCAACGAAGAAATTGATTGTAGAAATGATCGACGAATTACACTCTTTGGTGATGAAACTCACTGGTGGGTGTTTAACGATAAAGGAAATATCCATACGGAAACAGGTGGAGATCCGATTGGTATGGAAGTCCGTTCACAAGCGTTTGCCTTTGCAACGGATGATGCCATTAATAACATGACTTTCTATAATTATGAACTAATCAACCGTGGTACTCAGACATTGTTCGAGACTTATTTTGGTCAGTATGTCGATCCCGACGTGGGATTCTTCAGTGATGATTATGTTGGATGTGACGTGGAAAGAGGATTGGGGTTCTGTTACAACGGTGTAAGTACTGATCCGGGAGGAAATGGCCAACCGGGCTATGGTACGAATGTACCCGCAGTTGGAGTTGACTTTTTCGAAGGGCCTTATCAGGATAATGATGGAGTTGATAATGGAATCGGTATTGCTGATGGTGAAGCACTAAACGGTATTGGTTACGGTGATGGAACCATCGACAATGAGCGATATGGAATGCGAAGATTCGTCTATTATAACAATAGTGGAGCTCAAAATGGGGATCCTTCAGTCGCTACGGATTATTATGGTTATTTGAAAGGAATTTGGAAAAACCAACAGCCAATGTTGTACGGTGGAAATGGATTCAATGTAGGAACAACGACTCTCGAAACTGATTTTATGTTCCCCGGAGATTCAGATCCTTTGAACTGGGGTACCGGTGGTGTTGATCCCGGGTTTTTATGGACGGAGATTACCGCAGGTAATGCGGTTGATGACAGGCGGTTTGTACAATCGGCCGGACCTTTCGTTTTGGTTCCGGGAGCGATAAACAATATTACGGTTGGAGTTGTTTACGGTGTTTCCCAGGAAA
>CAZCAD010000169.1:5888-6968 GCA_964496525.1 uncultured Flavobacteriales bacterium
CCGATTAGAGCATTAAAAACAGCTGATTCTAAAGCCCAGGCATTATTTGACAACTGCTTCCAGTTGGTTGAGCCACCTGTTGCGCCTATCCTCGCTATTCAGGAAATGGAGAATGAGTTAATTCTTTTCTTGTCAGATCCTCCCGGAATTGATATCGAAGCCTACTTCGAAGTTGATAAGATTAATATTATTACGCCTGATGGAGTGCCACCTTACGATGACACCTTCAGATTTGAAGGTTTCCAAATCTATCAAATGAAAAATGATGTTGCCGCCGTAACTGAATTGGACGATATTGAGCAGGCACGTCTTGTGGGACAATGTGATCTTAAAAACGGAGTTACGCGATTAGTAAACTACGATTTTGATGAAGAATTAGGGTTAAGCACACCAACGGTAATGGTTGACGGTGAAGATGCCGGTATTCGACACTCATTCCATATTACGAAAGATTTGTTTGCAACAGGAGATAGTAAAGATCTTGTAAATCACAAAAAGTATTATTTCATTGCGATAGCGTACGGTTACAACAACTACAAAACATACGACCCAACAGATCCTGATGCCCTTGACGGTCAGCAGGAACCTTATTTGAGATCAAGGATTTCCGGAACCGGAAAAGGGATTGAATCCGTGATCGGTATTCCTCATGATCCCAGCCCGGAAGCTAACGGAACAGTCTATACAACTTCCTACGGGTATCAGCCCGAAATTACTCAGTGGGAGGGAATTGGAAATGGTGGAGCATTCCTGGAGTTAACCGATTCAACTGTTGATGCAATTTTGGCTTCTCCTTTAAGTCAGAGTGGAGTAGACCATCCGACTTATAAAAGTGGATCCGGACCGATTGATATTAAAGTAATTGATCCCTTGAACCTTGCAAGGGGTGAATATACTTTAGGGTTTGGTAAAGATTCATCAAAGATTATTAATGATATATGGTACCTGGCTCAAGATGTAGATGGAGTGTTGGACACTGTATGGTCAGATGAAGTCATCGGAACAATAAACGAGCAACTCATTCTTGATTGGGGACTTTCTGTAAGAATTGATCAACAGTTTTATGAAGGAGCCGGACCA
>CAZCAD010000170.1:0-6943 GCA_964496525.1 uncultured Flavobacteriales bacterium
GGACATCAGTTTCTTCATTCCCGCCAGTGGATCAGGCTCGCGCATGTTCGGTTTCCTATACGATTACCTCAATTCGTCAAGCCCTTAGGCGGATACCGTAAAGGCGATTGAGCAGTTGATTCAGCGCATTAAAGACTTTGCATTTTACGCCAATCTACCGCAGGAATTTAAAGATCAACTTCAGAGCGGCGGGGTTGATATTAGAGGATTGATTGAGTTGATTTTAACCTCCAGAGGATTTGATTATGGTAGTTTGCCAAAGGGCCTAATTCCGTTTCACAGCTACGACGGCGTTTGGAAAAATCCTTTTCAGGAACATTTGGAACAAGGTCGATTAATTGGTACGGACGGAAGTAGTTTTCACTTCACGATTAATAAGGATTATGAAGCGGATATTTTAACCTCTTTGGATTATTTACAGAATGTGCTGAATCAAAATTTTAAGTTGTCTTTTTCTGAGCAGGATTCGAATACAGATTCTTTTGCTTTTGGTGAGAATATGACTCCAATGAAGGGAGAAAATGGCGTGCCGATTACTCGCCCGGCAGGGCATGGAGCGCTTTTAAATAATCTGGATGCGCTGGACTCAGACTTGATTTTTATCCGAAACATCGACAATATTCAGCATGGCAATAAATCGGAGAATTCCATCAATTACAGGAAGTGTCTGGGGGCTGCTCTTCTTGAATTTCAGGAGAAGGTTTTTAGAATTCTTGAATCGATTAAAGAAGGTGAGTCCGTCACCGCTGATGTGGCAAAACTGAATGCTGATTACGATTTAAGAATGCCGGAAGAAGCAATGAAGCATGCTTCGGCTGCCAGAGATTTTCTTAATCGTCCGATTCGAATTTGCGGCATGGTAAAGAATGAAGGCCAGCCGGGAGGAGGTCCGTTTTGGGTTGAAGATAATGGTCAGCTATCAAGGCAAATTGTTGAGAAAGCACAGATTTCACAAGAGAGCGGGCAATTGGATATTCTCATCAAGTCGACGCATTTTAATCCGGTTGAATTGATTTGTGGTGTCCGTGATTATAAAGGCAAAAAATTTGATCTTTCTGATTTTGTGAATCCCGATCTTTATTTCATTGTGAGCAAGACCCATGAGGGGAATGACATTCGATACGTTGAACAGCCCGGACTTTGGAATGGAGGCATGGCGAATTGGATTACTCTCTTTTATGAAATTGATACCGATTGTTTTAGTCCGGTGAAAACGGTTTTGGATTTATTGGGGGACTTACATCGACCTTAGTTAATTGTTGAATTTTTGAATGGTGGAGTTTTTGAGTGGTGGAATTGAATGATTGAATTTTTGAATTTTTGAGTGGTGGAATTCTTGAATAATTCAAAAATTGAACAATTCAATCACTCAAAAATTAAATTCAATGACAATCACAGTTATCTTCTCCGCATGCTTTTGACGAAACAGCATTCTTTCGAATTCGTTTGATGTAAAAGCGATAGATGAAAAAGCCTATGGCCAGACCGAACAAGCCGTAAACGGCGATATGTTGCCAATCCATCATGCTAAAATCTGATAAGCGATCATGGCTACAAGGTAAGCCAAAATGGTCATATACAAAAATTGAATGGCCGTCCATTTGAAGGAGCCGGTTTCTTTATAAGTAACAGCTACAGTACTCAGACATTGCAGTGAAAAGGCATAAAATATCAGGAGTGAGATGCATGTGGCAAAACCGAACGTCAGCTTGCCATTTGACGAATTGATCTCTGTTTTCAACCGATCCCGAATCTTCATCTCCTCTTTCGAATCAATGGCGTAGATGGTAGAAATTGTTCCGACAAAGACCTCTCTGGCCGCAATCGATGAGATTACTGCTATTCCAATTTTCCAATCATATCCGAGGGGTTTAATAGCAGGTTCAATGATATGACCCATCAAACCCAAATAAGAATGTTCTAATTTGTACGCACTCACCTTGGATTGAAATTCTTCATAATCCATAGCAGGATTCTGTTTGCCCACTATCGCCTTGGCATTCTCAAACTTAGTTCCTCCATTGGTAGCCAGAACAAAGAGAATAATTGCGGCTGCAAGAATAATTTTACCGGCATCCCATACAAAGGCTTTGGAATTTGACCAGACCGACAGAAAAACATTCTTGAAATCGGGTCTTAAATATTGTGGCAGCTCCATCATCAGGTATGATCGAAACTTCGACCTTAGAATTTTTTTAAAAACATAGGCCGCGGCCAATGCCATCGCAAGACCCAGCAAATACATTCCCATTAAAGCCAGGCCTTGTGCATTCAAAAAGCCGAAGGTTTCGTCAGGAACGATGAGCGCAATTAATATCACGTAAACCGGTAAACGAGCCGCACAGGTCATTAAAGGCGTCACCATGATAGTAATCAGGCGCTCTTTGTTATTCTTTATCGTTCGAGCCGACATAATTGCCGGAATTGCGCAGGCCATACCAGATATAAGTGGCACAACACTTCTTCCGCTCATACCGAATCGCTGCATCATCTTGTCGGTTAAAAAGACGATTCGGGACATATAGCCACTCTCTTCTAAAAGCGAAAAGAGCAGAAATAGAATCGCAATTTGCGGAACAAAAATGAGGACTCCTCCCAATCCCGGAATAATTCCTTTCGAAATTAAATCGCTAAAATATCCTTCGGGCAAAGCATCAGAGGTCCAGCCCGAAAGAGATGTAAAACCGATATCGATCCAGTCCATTGGGTAAGTCGCGATCCAGAATATTGCTTGAAAAATAAAGAACAAAATTCCAAGAAAAATAAGATAACCCCAAACGGGATGCACAAGTACCTTATCCAGCCGTGTTGTTAAATCAGTCGCTTCATTGGGGTCTATGTAGACGCATTCATCGATGTATGAATTGATGTGTTTGTACCGCAGTATTGATTCATTGACTCTTAACTTTTTGACGCTGATGCCTTCCTCGTAGATAAATCCGTTTTTCTGATCCTCGAACTCAGGAAAGTCGGATTTGATTGATTGACAGAGGTTTAGGAAGTTGACATAAGAATTGTTTGACTTATTGATAAAGGCAAACTTTTTCAGGATATAATAATATTCGTCCTCTATGAAATGATCCGAAATAATTGTCTTGGGAACTTTTTGGCTCATTACTTCTTTGAGCTCATTAAGACCGATTCCTGTTTTTGCCGAAACACCAATGACCGGAATTTGGAGCTTTCGAGCAAGCTTATCAATGTCAACCGAAATTCCTCTTCTCTCAGCAGCGTCAATCATGTTCACTGCCAAAACAAGTGGCAATTCAAGATCCTTCAATTGATCGAGGATGTAGAGATTTCTCTTCAGGTTTAATGCTGAAGCTACAACCACAATGAGATCAGGAAATTCTTCAGATTCAGGCTGCATGAGGTAATCAAAAACCAACTCTTCGTCCTTGCTTGCAGGGTACAAGCTGTTGATTCCCGGAAAGTCGATGAGTTCAATCTCTCCTTTTTCTGTTTTCAGCCGACCCCGTTTTTTGTCAACTGTGACTCCCGGATAGTTTCCTGTTTTTTGCCTTAGACCACAGAGTTTATTAAATAAGGTTGATTTCCCCGTATTTGCGTTACCAACCAGCGCGACTCTTCTTTGCTCCTTATTCTCTGCGGCTTGATTCATTCAATAATGATGGCTTCGGCCTCCTCGGCTCGTAAACAAAGGCGGTTTTCTTCAATCTGAATGTAAATAGGACCTTCAAAGGGCATTTTTTCGACCACGGTCAAATGACTACCTACAAAGACGCCAAATTCGTACAGCCTATCAGAAATATCGCTTTGATGAATTTCTTTGATGAAACCGCTTTCGTTTTTTGAGAGAGATGATAGTTTTTTGGCCATAGCTTGAGGCCTCCTTAGCCAGATGGTTTTGCGGAGCACGGAGTCTGCAAATTTACGGATTTTATTGGGTGAAGGAAGTACCACAAATGTGGTATACGCCACGATAGATTTAAACCGACTTATGCCAAATTTTTGTAAAAATCTCTTGATGGTCAGAATTCTCACCTTCGTCCAGCCTTTTTACAAGTACTTAAAATTCTTCTCAGGACGGTAGGACGTGGGTGTTGGGTGTTGTGATCTGGGTTTTCCGTTTCATGCAAAGCTCGCAAAGGGGCAGGGGCGCAAAGAAATTAGAGATTTAAATGATGTTGGGTCTTGGGTATTGGGTGTAGGACGTTGGCTCTCGGCTCTTGGCTCTTGGAAGATGAACACCAAACGCCAAACGCTGACATCCGGCTACAAATACTTAAAATTCTTACCCGGATAGTAAGCCATGCTACCCAGCTCCTCTTCGATTCGAAGAAGTTGGTTGTATTTGGCGACACGATCTGATCGTGATGCAGAGCCTGTTTTGATTTGACCTGTGTTGAGAGCGACCGCGAGGTCTGCTATGGTGCTGTCGGATGTTTCTCCTGAGCGGTGGGATATAACTGAGGTATAGTTATTCTTAGTAGCAAGATTCACTGAGTCAATCGTCTCAGATAATGTCCCGATTTGATTCACCTTCACCAGAATCGAGTTTGCGATTCCGTTGTCGATGCCCTTTGTCAGTCTCTCAACGTTGGTTACAAATAAGTCATCTCCTACTATCTGAACTTTGGTGCCAATGACATCAGTTAATTTTTTCCAGCCGTCCCAATCATCCTCGGCCAGACCGTCTTCAATGGATATGATCGGATATTTTTTTGTCCAATCTTTCCAGAACTTCACCATTTCGTCAGCCGTTCGCTCTTCACCGGTTGATTCGAAGGTGTATTTCCCATCATTATAAAATTCAGACGCCGCGGCATCCAAGGCGATGTAAACGTCATCTCCCGCTTTATATCCCGCTTTTTCGACGGCTTCTAAAACCACTTCGATGGCCTCCTCATTTGATCCCAGGTTCGGCGCAAATCCTCCTTCGTCACCGACGTTGGTGCTGTGACCTTTTTCCTTTAAAACAGCTTTCAGTGTATGAAAAATTTCTGTTCCCATTCGTAGTCCTCTGCTGAACGTATCGGCGCCAAAAGGCATGACCATGAATTCCTGAATGTCAATTTTATTGTCAGCATGAGATCCTCCGTTTAAAATATTCATCATCGGAACAGGTAAAGTGTTCGCTCCTACTCCACCGATATAGCGGTAAAGCGGTTGTCCGGATTCTTCAGCTGCAGCTTTGGCCAGTGCAAGAGAAACGCCCAAAATGGCATTAGCCCCAATCTTACTTTTATTCGCTGTTCCATCAATTGACCGCATATAGTTATCGATCGCAGCCTGATCCATGACATACTGTCCTTCCAATGCCTCCATCAAAACCGTATTTACATTGTTCACGGCATTCAGAACTCCCTTACCCATATAAACCCCCGGATCTTCGTCTCTTAATTCAACTGCCTCATGAATTCCGGTTGATGCTCCTGAAGGAACAGCCGCTCTACCCATCACACCATTTGTCGTTCTCACCTCAACCTCCAGGGTCGGATTCCCCCTGGAATCTAAAATTTGCCTGGCATGTACATTTGCGATGTAACTCATAATTTTGGTTTAATGCTCGAGGAGCCTTTGTTTTCTTTCACAACGAAAATTGTGTGGCTTAGGTCGTTGAATATATGTTAAGATATGTTAGCGTGTTACAATGTTTCTACATTAGAGTTAGTAGGAGCATATTTCTTTATGTTGGCAATAAACTGGTCAAAGAGGTATCTTGAATCATGCGGTCCTGCAGAAGCTTCAGGGTGATATTGCACTGAGAAAACCGCCTTTCCTTTTAAGGCGATTCCGGCGACTGTGTCATCATTCAAATGAACATGTGTCAATTCGACGTCGGAATTATTCTTGATCGAATCTTTTGAAACGACGAATCCGTGATTTTGTGACGTGATTTCTCCTTTTCCGGTTAAAAGGTTCTTAATCGGATGGTTAATTCCACGATGACCGTTGTGCATTTTCTCGCAGCTCAATCCTTGACTCAAGGCCAAGACCTGATGCCCAAGACAAATTCCAAAAATCGGAATGCCACTATTGACCATGTCTTTGACATTGGCGACGACATCAGGCATAGCAGATGGATCTCCAGGTCCGTTAGACAGCATGATGCCGTTTGGATGAAAAGCTTTCATCGTGTCCAAATCAGTATCCACGGGAAATACTTTGACGAAACATCCCCTTTCATTCAGACAGCGGATGATATTTTTCTTCACGCCTAAATCCAGCAGGGCGACTCTAAAATCTGCTGTTGCATCTCCAACTTCATAAGGATCCGTGCAAGAAACCTGAGAAGCCAGCTCCATTCCTTCCATTGATGGAACTTTTTTTACCGTCTTCTTTAAGCTTGCCACATCCAAATTCTCAGAGGAAATAACTGCATTCATTGCACCCTTATCACGAATGTGGCGTACCAATGATCGGGTATCGATATCTGAAATCCCCACCACTCCATCCTTTTCCATAAGATCTTGTAGTGATCCGCTTCCAGATGGTCGAGAGAAAGACGGCGAAAATTTCTTAGTCACCAGACCTGCAATCTTCATTGAATCAGATTCCTCTTCATCAGCATGAACGCCATAATTGCCAATGTGAGCAGTATTCATAATGAGAATTTGTTTCCAGTAAGATGGGTCCGTAAAAACTTCTTGATAGCCGGTCATTCCTGTGTTAAAGGCAATTTCCCCGGTGGTAGTGCCAATTTTACCAATGGCATTTCCCTTGAATACGGTTCCGTCCTCAAGTACTAGAACTGCGAGTTTTGGAACATCCATTCCTTCCATTCGATTTTGTTGTTAGCCTAAGGCATTTGGTAATCGAAGTACAAATTTAAGCTTAATCTTGGAGTTGTGGTGCAGGTGTTTATAAAATGTGGATAAGGTTGATAGAGATTAAAGACATGAAGCTGGAAGCTGGATGCTGGATGCTGGAAGCTGGAAGCTGGAAGCTGGAAGCTGGAAGCTGGAAGCTGGAAGCTGGA
>CAZCAD010000171.1:0-6932 GCA_964496525.1 uncultured Flavobacteriales bacterium
ATCTGTTCCCGCGTCAACAGTAGGAATTTCTCCTACAAAAATTGTGATCTGAAATAAGCAATCATTCGGATCGGTGCTGGTTGCTGTGTATACTGTTGAACCAGGAGGTGGTGTAAAAGGTGTGCCATCCACAACTCCACCATCCCAGCTAATCGTTCCCGTTCCGGTTGAGGAAGCTGATAATGTTACCATATCTCCGTCACAAACAGTGTCATCTGAGACCGTAGAAATCAGGCCGACACATAATTCTGTGAAGGTGACTTGTCCGGTCGTTGCATTATCGGCTGCAGTATTCACCTGAGCTGCACCAATATTGTAAGACCCACCGGCTCCACCACCGCTTGTTCCCCATCCACTGTCCATATCAACTCCCGCGCCACCTGAAAAACCTCCACCCGCGCCACCGGCGTATGTTGTTCCTTCACTACCTTTGCACGGACTTGCGCCACCTGGCGTACCACTTGCATCGCCTCCTGCCGTCAGCCATCCACCACCACCACCGACACCCCAGGCTCCTAATCCCGCTCCACCACCGTTCCCTCCTGTTCCAGGTGTTCCACCGGCTCCAACGGCTGCCGTTCCATCATTTGTGACGGGTGCTCCAGCTCCGGCAACTCCCCATCCTCCTGAACCGCCACCACCTGCAACGATTAACAATGTTCCCGTTGTTGTGTTTTCAACATAAGATCCTTCTCCTCCTGTCTGTAATCCTGTCGCGTTTCCCCCAGCATAAACTGTCAGGTTGTCTCCCGGTGTTACCGTAAACTCTCCATACATCGTAGCTCCACTCCCACCGATGCCGCCGGAGGTCCCATTTTCTCCTTTAGACCCTTTTACCTGTATCGAAATACTTATCACTCCCGGAGGAACGATGTATGTATCCGTCGCTCCGGTATAGTTGTAGACAGTTTGGGCTTGCAGACCACCGCTAACAAATACAACAGCTGCTACCAATAATAATTTCGCGTAAATCTCCTTCATATCAGTTATTTAAATTTGACGCGAAATTAGGCAATAAAGCCCTCACTTGTCAAACCATTCGTCGAAAAAAATAAGGGAATTTTCTGTCGCGATTTACTTTGTCGGTGAAACCTTAAGCTTTATCGGATTCTTTCGTCTTCTTGGCCTTGGATCGGTAACCCATAGTATATCCGGTGATATATGCTACACCGCCAACAATGGCAACTTGCCAGAAATTAAAGATGAGTTTTAGAACAATCACAATAACAATAATCGAGACGATAATAATGGTCCAGGTTTTTTGAGATTTTGTCATCAGGATAAATTTATAGCGATGCCAGCTCTTTTATTTTGTCAATTGCGGCAGGTAAACCCGAAGGATCTTTTCCTCCGGCGGTGGCGAAAAAGGGTTGTCCTCCTCCTCCACCCTGGATGAGCGAAGCAGATTCTTTTACCAAATTACCTGCATGAAGCTCTTTTTCCTTCGCAAGGTCTTCAGAAATCATGACACTCAAAGTTGCCCTATCGGCCGACTTTCCACCGATTACCGCGAACAAATTATCAACTTCAGACTTGAGCTGAAAACAAAGATCTTTGATTCCCCCGCCATCCAATTCCAGAATCGCCGAAACAAATTTCACTCCGCCCTTATCCTCCACTGATGCCAGCAATTCAGCTTTCATGGATTTGACTCTATCCTTTTGAAAGCTTTCCAATTCTTTCGTGAGAGTGGCGTTTTTATCAATCAGTTCTTGAACCGAACTAAGCAGGTCGGGAGGATTCTTCAATAATGCTTTAATCGCATTATACTGTTCCAACAAATTATTATAATAGTTCTCAGCTCCTTCGGCTGTAATGGCCTCAACTCTTCTTATTCCAGCCGCTACAGATCCTTCTGAAATAATCTTAAACAAGCCTATCTCCTTTGTTGACTTTACATGAGTTCCACCACATAACTCCACAGATTTATCGAACTGAATCACCCGGACTACATCTCCATATTTTTCACCAAATAAAGCAAGGGCACCCATATCAACAGCTACTTCCATAGGGACGGCCCGTTTTTCAATTAGTTCAATGTCGGCCCTGACCAATTCGTTTACATTCTTTTCAATTTTGGCCAACTCCTCTTCCGTCACCTTAGAGAAGTGGGAAAAATCGAATCTCAAATGTTGTGGATTAACGAGCGATCCTTTTTGCTCTACGTGAGTCCCCAGAATTTCTCTTAAGGCATAATGCAGAAGGTGGGTCGCCGAATGATTGGCCTCTGTTGCTCTTCTTATATCCTCTTGAACGATTGCTCTAAACCTGGCGGTCGGTTTGGCCGGTAATTCTTCGACCAGATGAATGATCAGGTTGTTCTCGTTCCTGGTATCAAAAATGCGAACGGTTTCTGAATCATTCTTGATGACTCCCATGTCTCCGACTTGTCCTCCGCCCTCAGAGTAAAAGGGGGTGATATTAAAAACGAGCTGAAAAAACTCTTTTTTCTTTTGCCTGACCTTGCGGTATTTGGTGATGTAAATGTCAGCCTCTAATAAATCGTAGCCAACGAATTCTTCAACGTCATCCTCCTTTAAGACTACCCAATCTTCTGATTCGACCTGTGTTGCAGCCCTGGATCGTTCCTTTTGCTTTGTCAATTCTGCTTGAAATCCCGTTTCATCCACTCCCAAATTGTTCTCACGGGCAATGAGAGAAGTCAAATCCATAGGAAATCCAAAGGTATCGTACAGCTCGAAAATTTCTGCTCCATTCAATTCCTTGTGATTTTCTTTTTTCGCGGCATCAATAAGGTCTTGAATACGCCCAATTCCGTTTTCAAGTGTTCGAAAGAAACTATGCTCTTCTTCTTTGATCACGCGTTCGATCAATTCCTTTTGATTTCGAATCTCGGGAAAAGCCTCGCCCATCATTTCATCAAGATCTGTGACCAATTCACTCATAAAGGAATCTTTGAATCCCAGACTCTGGTAGCCGTAGCGTACCGCTCTTCTTAATATTCGGCGAATAACATAACCGGCTCCGGTATTTGATGGCAATTGCCCGTCTGCAATTGAAAATGCAATAGCCCGCAAGTGATCGACGATTACTCTGAAAGCAATGTCTGTTTCTTCCTTAGCCCCATAAACCAGTGGTGACATCTTATCTAATTTCCCAATCAAATGCTGAAAAAGATCGATATCGTAATTCGATTGTTTAGCCTGCATTACCATCGCCAAACGTTCCAATCCCATTCCTGTGTCCACATGAGTTTGAGGTAAATCCTCCAATTCTCCATCGGTTTTGCGGTTGTACTGCATAAAGACAAGGTTCCATATTTCAATGAGCTGAGGATGATCTTGATTCACTAATGATTTTCCGTCGACCTTTGAACGTTCATCTTCAGACCGAATGTCAATATGTATTTCTGAACAAGGTCCGCATGGCCCTGTTTCACCCATCTCCCAAAAATTGTCCTTTTTATTACATTGAAGAATCCTGTCTTCGGCTATATATTTTTTCCAGATATCCAGGGAATCCTTATCCACGCTCAACTTATCTCCCTTATCTCCTTCAAAGACTGTTACATAAATTCTGTCTGGGTCGAGCTTATAAACGTTGATTAACAGATCCCAGGCCCATTCAATCGCTTCCTCCTTGAAATAATCACCGAACGACCAATTTCCAAGCATTTCGAACATCGTATGATGATAGGTATCGACCCCGACCTCTTCCAAATCATTGTGCTTACCCGAAACTCTGAGACATTTCTGCGTGTTGGCCACCCGAGGCGACTTTGGATCATTATAGCCGAGGAAAAAATCCTTGAATTGATTCATTCCTGCATTGGTAAACATCAGCGTTGGGTCATTTTTGACGACCATCGGAGCGGAATCGACAATTTTATGCCCTTTCTGCTCAAAATAGCTTAAAAAAGTCGATCGAATTTCATTGATTTTCACGCTCAAATGTGTTAATGATTGTTAATCGCATTGCAAATTTATCTTTATTGGGTAAATTTGTCCCCAATTAATCATTTTAATCATTGAATTATTGGTATAAAATGAAAAAGGAAAAGTTTAGATATAACCCGGAGTCCTTATCCTATGATAAGGTTGAAATTTCGTGGAAAGAAAGCATAATCAAGATAGCATTGGTTATCGCTCCGGCTATAGTATTGGCATTTCTTTTTCAAATTTACTTCGCAAGTATGTTTCGATCACCTTATGAAAAGGCACTGGAACGTGACAATAATTTCCTGAACCAAAGGGTCGAATTACAATCTCAAGAGCTGGCTTTGCTTGAAAAAGTAATTGTCGATATTGAAAAAAGGGATAACGAGATTTATCGTGTTGTATTCAATGCTGAACCCTTTCCTGAAGAATTGAGAAAGATGGGGACGGGAGGAACAGCAGAGTTTGATGAGTTGAAGGGATATCAGTCTTCAGAGAAAGTAATAGAGAATGCGAAGAAGATTCGCGAACTTGAAAAGCGGGTTTATGCTCAATCGATTTCGTTTGACGAAGTCATAAAACTGGCAAAGGAAAAAGAAAAAATGCTGGCCAGTATTCCGGCAATCCAGCCGGTGTCCAATGAGGATTTGACCAGGATGGCCTCGGGATATGGATGGAGAGTTGATCCGATATATAAAACCAGTCGCATGCACTGGGGAATTGATTTTACGGCCGAAACGGGATCAAATGTCTATGCTACAGGGAATGGCGTTGTTAAAGAACTGGAAGAAAAAAGATGGGGGTATGGAAATTCAGTCATTATCGATCATGGCTTTGGGTACACGACTCGATATGCTCACTTAACCGCTTTCAACTGTAAAAAGGGCGACAAAATTGTGAGAGGTCAGGTCATAGGATTTGTTGGTTCTACGGGCAAGTCAACTGCGCCTCACCTTCATTATGAAGTTGAAAAAAATGGAAAGAAAATCAACCCGATTCACTTTTTCCATTCGGATATTTCTGCCGACGAATACGAGCGATTGCTGGAAATGGCAGAGAATGCGAATCAGTCGTTTGATTAGACATCTCTATCTCTTATCATCTCTTATTTTGTACCTTTAGTGCAGTGAAAAAAATTGCGCTACTCATAACATTTATTGCTGTCTTCTGTGGCTTTTCACAGGTTCCGGCCTATTACAGCGGTATTGATTTTACTCAAAATGGCAGCGATTTAAAAGATGATCTGTCTATATTGATTACGACTACCCACACACCAATTACCTATTCTGAGGTTTGGAATGTTCTAAAAGTTTCTGATTTGGATCCAAGCAATTCAGCGAATGTATTGTTGGTGTATGGCTATTTGGATGATGCCGATCCGGTTACTGATCGAACGAGGGATAAAGATTTGAACGGTGGTCTTACGGGAGAATGGAATCGTGAGCATATCTTTCCGAAATCCTTAGGCGTTCCCGATTTAGGCAGTAGCGGACCGGGATCGGATTCGCACAATCTTCGTGCTTCGGACGTACAGCAGAATGGTAATCGTGGAAATCGAAAATTTGCTACGGGTAGTGGGAATGCTGGAAATGCGGGAACAGATTGGTATCCGGGAGATGAATGGAAAGGCGATTGTGCAAGGATTATCATGTACATGTACTTGCGATACGGTTCGCAATGTATTCCCGGAAATGCCGTGAGCGGAACGACAAATGCCGGCGATCCGAATATGATAGATCTTTTGCTTGATTGGAATGTTGAAGACCCTGTTTCCACTCATGAAGAGGACAGAAACGATGGAATTTATGCGATACAGAACAATCGAAATCCATTCATTGATAATCCGTATATCGCCACGAAGATCTGGGGCGGCACTCCGGCTGAAGACCCTTGGGGTGGCGTCAGTATAAGCGAAACGAGTATAAACTGGGGAGCTTTAGTTTATCCTAATCCGGTAGTCAATTATAACATCTACTTTTCAACCGCCTCTCTGAGTTCAATTGATCGGATTCAATTTTTTGCACCGGACGGTCGGCTTGTAGATGATTTCCGGAACAAGGCGAGTGGAGTGATATCACTTAATGTTGAAAATCTGCCTTGCGGAACTTACCTGCTCAAGGTTCATTCTAAAAATGCAATCATTCAGCAAAGAATAATCATTCAATAGTGGATCGCAAAATCAAATTAGTTTGGGACTTTCATGGAGATGATGCTGAAAAAACGGCTGAACATCATGTTCGTCATCTCAAGGAATTCATGGAAAGGGAGAAAATGCTGTTGATCAATGCTGACGTCTCCTCTCACGATTCCTATCATCATATGGCAACAATGACGGTAAATGAGGCTGACGTGATTATGTTAAGGGATGCGCTGAAACCTCATCGGGCGTTTGTGGTGGAATAGTATCACCATGAAATTTTCAGTTGAAGTGAAATCAATTAGCAGCGTTAAACCCCAAAAACCTTTACATCAACAAAAAATACGGCTGATAGATCCACATCTATATCTTGAAGAATAGTCTCATCCGTGGTAATCTGGACATGAATGTCGACGAAATCCTGTTTGATGTATTGCTCCAATTCAACATTTGCAACCGGATTGATGATCAGTTCGGCTCCTGTTGAGGCAGGAATATTGTTTTTTTCAGCAACGAGAATTTTAGGTAATCCGTCAGCACTGATGGAGATCTCAATATCGTTCAAAAAGCTAAATGTCTCGTAGAAAGGATTCGTAATAGTTAACTTCAGATCCGTGAGAATAATACTTTCTATCTTCTTTTTCTTTTTCTCCTGTATCTCGAGTTCTTGATCGATGTTAGTTTGAGTAGGAGGCGTAGGAATGCTAATAAATGGAATACTAATTCCAATGGTTGATGGGATGGTAAAGGACTCATTAATCGCCAGATCAAACTGAGTCTTCTTGTCAAACTTCTTGCATCCACTAATAAGAAGAATCACTAAAAATAATATTGAAAGTCTTAATGAAGTTCGCATTTTAACCTAATCCATTTACTCAAAGATAATTATCATGTTGGAA
>CAZCAD010000172.1:0-6913 GCA_964496525.1 uncultured Flavobacteriales bacterium
ACAAAACGGTCTCATCGTTTTCGAGGATGGGGAACACCCGTTCCTTAAAAATATTGTGTGACATCAATGGGCCATCTTCTCCTGTGTCACCAATCCAGTCTGTATAGCTGGATTCAACTTTCCGACAGAACAAGTTATTGGCCTCCGTTTTTTGCATACGCAATACCTCGTCCATACCTTCATCCTTGGCAGTTCCAAGCTCCAATTCCCAAAAGATCAATTTACGTTGCACTTCGGCCCATTCAGAATAGCTGAGATTCTCGCTAAGTGACATTCCGATATTTCGAAAATCCTGTTGATAGTCGGAAGTTATCTTTTCGCTGACCAAACGGGTCTTGTCGATATGTTTTTTGATCGACAACAAAATTTGTTTGGGGTTTACCGGTTTGATCAGATAGTCAGAGATTTTTGCACCTATGGCGTCGTCCATAAGGTTTTCCTCTTCACTTTTGGTGACCATTATAACCGGTAGATCGGGATTTGAATTCTTGATGATCTCCAGGGTTTCAATTCCAGACAATCCGGGCATATTTTCATCGAGAAAAACCAGGTCGAAACGACCCTCCTTTATCATGGTAAGCGCATCATCCCCATTATTGGCCGTTTCCACTTTATATCCCTTGTCCTCTAAAAAGATTACATGGGGTTTTAAGAGGTCAATCTCGTCATCCACCCAAAGTAATTGTATGTCACTCATATGCTCTGATTCTGTGAATCATGTTAAACGCATCCACAAGGGGAATCGTATTCTGCCAACAAATTAAAAATTAATTTAACATAACCCGAATTTGGGAATCGTCTTGCAGATTCGCCATCTAGGTACGAATACGAATATGTACGAATTTACGAATGGAATAAAACAGACAATGAAGACAAAACATTCACCCTTCTTTTTATTCAGATTTCTTTTAATGCTGAAATTTGTCAGAGTAATCATTCGTAAATTCGTACATATTCGTATTCGTAACCATGGCCAAAGGCAAGCAGACAATTTTAAATGATCCCATTTATGGGTTTATTAGCATTCAGGAGGGCCTGATTCTCAAAATTCTAGATCATCCATATTTTCAAAGGCTGGGGCGAATCAAACAGTTGGGTCTTACCCACCTCGTATATCCAGGTGCCTATCACACGAGGTTGCAGCATGCCATTGGGGTAATGCACCTGATGGGCAGGGCCATTGAGGTACTTCGGTCAAAGCATCATACAATAACCAAAGACGAAGAGTTGGCAGTAACGCTCGCGATCTTACTACATGATATAGGCCATGGGCCATATTCACATGTTTTGGAAACTACGATTGTGCGAAATGTGACCCATGAGGATTTATCCGACCTCTTTATGGAGCGCCTCAATGAAGAATTTAAAGGTAAGCTGGACCTGGCGATTAAGATCTTCGCCAATAAATACAGAAAGAAATTCCTGCACCAACTAGTGGCAAGCCAATTGGACATGGATCGTCTGGATTATCTGAGGAGAGATAGCTTTTTCACGGGGGTGGCAGAAGGGGCCATTAGCTCTGATAGGATTATAAAAACATTGAATATTGCAAATGATAATTTGGTTATAGATGCTAAGGGAATCTACTCAGTGGAGAATTTTTTAATCGCGCGAATGCTCATGTATTGGCAGGTTTATCTCCACAAAACAGTAATATCTGCTGAGTATTTACTGATTAAGATATTGCAGCGCGCAAAAGAGTTGGTTAAAGGTGGTTCTTCACTGTTTGCTACGCCTGCGCTTGAGTATTTTCTTAGCAAGCAACCTGGAAAGAAGGATTTTTCCAGTGATCGCAAGGTATTGGAGATGTTTGCCAGGCTGGATGATTATGACATTCTCGCCTCGGTGAAAGTTTGGTCTCAGAAGGGTGAGCCTGTTTTAAAACGGTTAAGTGCCAATTTGGTCAATCGGAAGCTCTTTCAAATTGAACTAAGCGATCGAGCGTTTAGTAAGGACAAGATTTCGAAATTCAAGTCTAAAACTACCAAGAAGTATAAAATATCCCTGGAGGATGCCCGTTACTTCGTGTTCACAGATAAAATTGGCAATAGTGCCTATGATAAACACAGCGATAAGATCAATATTTTAGCGAGAGACGGAAACCTGACTGATATTGCCGTTGCTTCAGATCAGTTGAACATATCAGTATTGTCGAAACGCGTTGAAAAACACTTTTTGTGTTATCCGAAGGAGGTATAGGAGGGCTTGTGAGTCCTCAAACAAAAAATAGCCCAAAAAATCGTAATTTTGCCTCCGGAAAACACAGACTCTTCCTCTGAAAATTTAAAGAGCGAATCACAAAAAGATACCTGTCTTTTTCAATAAACAAAGGATGAAGAAAACGGCTGCAGAAATATACATCGAATGTGGTGAAAAATTTACCTTGGTTGATTTGACCGGGAAAGAAGATTCGGTGGTAACAGGCATGTCCGCATGGGAATCTTCTAAAAAGGGAGACCTGATCGTGGTCCCTGACGAAAAAGCGCTAAATGCCGTATTGACAAAGGAATTCTCTGTCATTATTCTTCCAGTTGGCCTGGCCGGTAAATGCGATTCAATTGCGGATAGGGTGGGAATCATTACTAGCAACAACCCCAATCTTGGCCATGCGCTCCTTAAACAAAAATATGCGGATCACGACTATAGGAGCACAGGTTGGGATAAAGTCCATCCTTCGGCAATAATTCATAAATCGGCGAACATTGAAGAGGATGTACTTATTGGTCCGGGTGTAATTGTCTCTGAGGGAGTGAAAATTGGAAAAGGATGTAATATCATGGCAAATGCCGTGATAGAATCCAACGCTGTGATTAAAGGGAATGTTAGGATTCATCCGAATGCAGTTATTGGATGGGAATGTGAAATTGGAAAGGACTGTTTGATTTTTTCAAATACGGTAATTGGCGCCGAAGGTTATGGTTATGCTCAGGATGAAAAATTCAACCATTACAGAAATCCTCAAACAGGAAATGTTGTCATTGGAGACAAGGTAACCATAGGGGCCGGTTGCACCATAGATCGAGGAACCTACGGTTCTACGGTAATAGGGAATGGAACAATTTTCGATAATCAATGTCACGTAGCTCACAATGTTCAAATTGGAGAGAATTGTGCAATAATTGCTGGATTTCTCTGTGCTGGATCAACGGTGATTGGTGACAGGGTTGTGGCTAGTGGCCAGACAATGATTAAGGATCACCTGAACATATGCAGTGATGTTATCTTTGTGCATCGAGCCGGAGTCGTTAAAGATGTTACCGAACCTGGAACCTATGCAGGTTCGCCCATTCTTCCGATGAAGGATTATGTTGTGAGTAACGCAATTTACGGGGATCTTGGTAGTATCAGAAAACAACTGATGGAGCTGGAAAATAAAGTAAGTCCTTTTCTGGAGCAAAATGAAGTAAAAGGCCTATAATAGAACCATAATTAATGCAATGGCCGACAAACAAAAAACGATAAAATCTAAAATAACGGTCTCTGGAGTAGGCTTGCATACGGGAGCGGATGTCAACCTCACCTTTAAGCCCGCACCGGAGAATCACGGCTACAAATTTCAAAGAGTTGACTTGCCGGGTAAGCCGATAATTGCAGCGATATTGGAGAATGTTGTGGATACGGTAAGAAACACCAATCTGGAGAAAAATGGCGCGAGCATCAATACTGTGGAACATACCCTTGCAGCAGTTGTGGGTATGGATATTGACAATATTTTAATCGAACTCGACGGACCGGAAACACCGATACTGGATGGGAGCTCAGCGGATTACATTGAGGCACTATCAAAGGTGGGAACAAAAGTGCAGAGTGAACCGCGGGTGTATTTTAACCTCAAGGAACCAATTCACTTCGTGAATGACACTGGCCAGACTGAGATCATCGCCATGCCTAACCAGGATTTCACTATGAAAGTGATGATCGATTACAACTCTCCTGTTTTGGGCCTTCAGCATGCCATATTGGACCACATCGATGATTTTAAGAAGGAAATAGCACCGGCTCGAACCTTTGTTTTTCTTCATGAGTTGGAGAATCTATATGAAGACAATCTGATTAAAGGCGGGGATTTAGACAATGCCATTGTGATCGTTGATAAGGGGGTGAACAGCGCGAAATGGAACAAGCTTAAAAAGCTTTTCAACAAACCCAATGTTAAAATTCTTAAGGAGGGTGTTCTGAACAATATCAAACTACAATTTCAAAATGAGCCCGCCCGGCATAAATTACTCGACATGGTGGGTGATCTTGCCTTGATTGGCACGCGCATCAACGCTCAAATCATTGCGACAAGGCCCGGTCATACGACCAATATAGAGTTCGCAAAGATGATTAAGTCTACAATAAGAAAGGAAAAGAGAAAGCCCAATGCGCCACTTTATGACCCAAAAGTGAAACCCCTTTATGACATCAATCAAATTCAACAAATATTACCGCACAGAAGCCCCTTCTTATTCATAGATAAGATTTTAGAAATGGGCGATGATTACGTTATCGGAATGAAAAATGTAACGCTGGATGAGCCATTCTTTGAGGGCCATTTCCCCGGTGATCCAATAATGCCTGGAGTGTTGCTGGTAGAGGCAATGGCACAAACGGGCGGAGTACTGGTTTTAAGCACGGTTCCCGATCCGGAGAATTATCTGACCTATTTTGCGAAAATTGACAAGGTTAAATTTAAAAGCAAAGTTATTCCTGGCGATACGGTCATTTTTAAGCTCAGCTTATTGAGTCCGATCAGACGTGGGATCTGCCATATGGCGGGGTCGGCTTATGTTGGGGATCAGCTTGTGATGCGTGGCGAAATGATGGCCCAAATAGTAAAAGTGAAAGGGATTAATGAAAAGAAAAGTGAGCCGCAACCGGTTCATTAATGGAATGCTCAACATTGATAAAAAGCAAAAAATGCCTAAAATACTGAGCTACGTACACCCAAAAGCGAAGATTGGAAAGAATGTTATAATCGAACCTTTCGCTACGATAGAAGAGGGGGTAGAGATCGGGGATGGAACTTGGATTGGTTCGAACTCTGTGATAATGCAAGGTGCCACCATTGGAAAGAACTGTAAGATTTTTCCGGGTGCAGTAATTGCCGCTGCACCTCAGGACCTTAAATACAAAGGGGAACCAACAACAGTTGAGATTGGTGATTATGTCACAGTTAGAGAGTTTGTCACGATAAACCGAGGCACAATAGATCGACACAAAACTGAAGTTGGAGACAACACCTTGTTAATGGCCTATGTACATGTTGCTCATGATTGTAAGATTGGCAGCAATTGTATACTGGCTAACAATGTGGCATTGGCCGGACATGTTGAGCTTGAGGATTATGTGGTTCTGGAGGGCCTCGTAGCTGTACAGCAATTCGTTAAAATTGGTGCCCACGCTTTTATCGGAGGAGCCTCGCTTATCAGAAAAAATGTACCACCATATGTTAAGGCGGCCCGGGAGCCTTTGTCTTATGCCGGCATTAACTCGATTGGCTTAAGGCGACGTGGATTCAGCAACGAGACCATCCTGAACATCGAAGACATATATCGTATTATCTATGTGCGAAGTAACAATATCACACAGGCACTCAATGCCGTTGAACTGGAAGTTGCGGCTTGTGAAGAAAAGCGAAACATCATTCGTTTCATTCGCGAGTCTACCAAGGGTATAATTCGAGGCCCCTCCTTATCGTAATTGGTTATTGGTTTTTAGTTATTGGTTTTGGTTGAAAGGGGTTGCTGGTTTTGGTTTGATGGCTTTAATTCGGTAACTCAAGGATTTTCTATTCTCTTTCCATCGCTGAAACCACTGACCTAATAAGACTATAACTGGCAACTAAACAACCAAAACCAATAACTAAAAACACTATTTATCCCTACCATGTTAAAGATAAGACTAGAAAACATTGGTAAACGCTATAACCAGGGATGGGTATTTCGCGGGTTGAGTTGCGATATATTGTGCGGAGAATCCATGGCCATCCTGGGTTCTAATGGTTCAGGAAAATCAACACTCCTCCGAATGTTGTCAGGCAGTTTAACACCTTCACAGGGAGAGTTGTCATTTGACTTGGATGGCGAGGAGCTTGAGGAGGATAAAATTTACAGGGAAGTTACTATGGCCGCACCTTACTTGGAGTTAATTCAAGAGTATACGCTAGATGAGCAAATCAATTTTCACTTTAAATTTAAGGGGCTTGTAAAAGATTTGGATTCGTCAGAAATTCCGAAACTCCTCCATCTTGAAAAAGACAGAACAAAACAAATTAAACTATATTCGTCCGGTATGCTCCAGCGAGCTAAGCTCGGATTGGCTATTTTAAGCGATACGCCTGTGGTTTTATTGGACGAACCCGCCACTAACTTGGATTCAGATGGTATTGCCTGGTACAACGAATTATTAAAGAAATATTGTAAAGACCGAACGGTTGTGATTTGTTCAAACAAGCGGGAGGAAGAATATGAATATTGTAATCGGGAATTGATCATGGAGGATCACAAATAAACGCGCTCCACTACGGCAACGGAATAAATTGGAATACGATGGCAACTACAGGAGATTTTAAAAATGGCATGTGTATAGAATTTCATGGTTCTCTATGGACCATAGTGGAATTTCAGCATGTAAAACCGGGTAAAGGTCCCGCGTTTGTTCGCTCAAAGCTAAAGAATGTGAAATCGGGTAAAGTCGTGGAAAACACGTTCAATGCGGGCGTAAAAATTACCGTGGCCCGTGTCGAGAGGCGGCCGTATCAATTTCTGTATAATGACCCAAGTGGTTATCACTTTATGAATATGGAAAATTACGAGCAAACTTTTCTTGATAAAGCGGTTATTCCTTCTCCCGAGCTACTCAAGGAAGGTCAACAAGTGGAGATACTTGTTCATGCAGAGACGGAAGAGGTATTAGCCTGTGATTTACC
>CAZCAD010000173.1:0-6806 GCA_964496525.1 uncultured Flavobacteriales bacterium
CAATTTTAAAGATGAAACTATAATCGTTTGGTCCAATTGATCTATTCGCAACAAGGGGTTTAGAGAGATAGAGTTGAGCCCAACTGTACCTATCTTAATAACCGATACATCATCAATATAATAATGTGCTTCATCCTCCCATCCCCCTCCAACAAATTCCCAATTGGTACTTGCATCATCATCAAAAATTCCCAGTGTAATGTAGTTCTCTCCTCCAGTAGCTATCATTGTATCCATGATCTCCATCCAACCAATTTTATCATCAAGCTGTACGCCCGGCTCAGATAAGACTTGAGGACTATATGGCAAGTTTTTCGCATCTGACTGTGAAACTGGGCTTGCTGAGAAATAAGCGCCAAAATTATCGCATGTTCGTTGACTACTGTCTGCATGGGATAAATAAAAACGTACTTCATAAACGGCATTAACTTCTAATGGAGAAACGAGTTGTGCCTGCACATATTCCCGAACATCGGTCCCGGCAAATGCACTGGCATGCCCACCCACATATGCCTCTCCGGTTCTGGCCATTTGCCACCCAAATCCATTTTGCGGAACGCCTGCAGATGTACCCGTATGACAGGAGTGTTGGTAATCCGGAGACCCATTCGTCGGTGAGTACCAGTCATCAACAAGTTCTATCATGCCTTGTGCGATAGGACAGCCCGAACTATCCTCAAAACTTGGATTTGGCACGAGATTCTGGGCTAATGAAAAATGCCAGCACATACATGCTGCTACCAGTGCAGGGTACCTGAGTAGGTGATTTTTCATTGTTTTGCATTTAATGAGGGTACGTAAGTTATGAAATTATAATCGCTAATGCAATTTGTTATTATTCAGACTAAAACGATTAATTAATTCGCTTCCTCAGGCTATTAAGCGAGGCTTTTTTTGGATAAAATCGGCAGTTAATAATAAAAATTGAAAGATGGGGTTAATACCGATAGCTATCGGGACCACCGCTCTGTCTAATCTTATTTCGGCGCCTCCCGCTAGAGTGATTGAGTCCCGATGGATCCGGATTGAAGCACTCCTGACAGACGGAAGGATCGTCAGGATGCGACTAGCGAAAGCACGACCCAAACGCAGTGCACATGGAATGCCCAAATCACTAATCATCATATTCTTTTGCTAAAATAATTTGCAAAAATCAACTATTATTACTATTTTTATTAGCAAATAACTAAAATAGTTATCTTTTGATTTGGGCAAAATGTTATATTTAACGCCTAATCTGAAAGTTTAAGTCTAATTTAAATTTTAATACTATGGAAGAATGGTGGGCCGCAATGGATCAATTGGAGCATGTCTATTGGATCATCGCCTTAATATCCAGTATACTTTTCCTCGTCGTTTTGGTAGGAACCTTTTTAGGGGGTGGCGCTGAATCAGACATGGATGCTGTTGATGTGGATATGGATGCGGATGTGGGAATTGGTTTCCAGTTTTTAACATTTAAAAACATTGTTGGCTTCTTTACCGTCTTTGCCTGGGCCGGAATAGCCGCAATCAAAAACGGTGAATCCAACACATTTGTTTTAATCGTTTCATCAATCGCCGGTTTAGTGATGATGTTTTTACTGGCGGCAATGTTCAGATGGATGAGCAAGCAGGCAGAAAGTGGCACTTTAAGAATAGGCAATGCTATTGGCAAAATAGGTGAAGTCTATACAACGATTGGAAAAAATCGAGATTCAATGGGGAAGATTCAAATAAAAGTACAGGGAGCTTTGCGCGAGCTTGATGCATTAACGGACGAAGATGAAG
Source organism: uncultured Flavobacteriales bacterium (assembly GCA_964496525.1). Classification (GTDB taxonomy): domain Bacteria; phylum Bacteroidota; class Bacteroidia; order Flavobacteriales_D; family Crocinitomicaceae; genus JAKSBJ01. The sequence goes on from CAZCAD010000173.1 coordinate 1,771, forward strand.
ACTTAGTACATGGCAATGTTGTCAAAGTCCTGAAGGTGATTAGTGGAGAATTACTACTGGTAGCAAAACTAAAAAAAGCAGAATAATTTGGATTTGACCCCGATAAATATGAAGGTTGCCTTAAAGGATGCCTTGTCGAAAGGAAACACTCGCCTTGACGTTTCTGCCAGGTTTACATCTGGCATATCAACCAACCCATCAAAGCTTGACAAAGCGGTCGAGCGGATTCTTGGATTGGATACGGATCAGATTATTTCAATAGTAAAAGACATTATTATGGGCCGGTTGCGGCTGGTTGTAGCAAACCGAAATATGGTCGAGCTGAGTAATTTTAGCGAAGACTTTATCTTGGATATAGAGCGATGCGTCGAGCCGGAATTGGGTCAGATCGGAATGGAACTGATTAACATGAATGTTACTGACATAAGAATTAGAAATTAATAATTTAAAAAAATAGAAAAATATGGATATGATTTTATTGCAAGATTCAGGAGTAGGAGGAGTGCCGTATGCACTGATTGGTATAACGGCCAGCATACTCTTTTTTGTTGTCTTTGTTTATGCGATGTTCAGACGGTACAAAAGGTGCCCGTCTGACAGAATTTTGGTTGTGTACGGCAAGGTTTCCGGTGGCGGAGAAGGAGGTGCGACCTCCAGATGCGTTCATGGTGGAGCTTCTTTTATATGGCCGATCATTCAGGATTATTCTTTTCTTGACTTGACACCGATTTCAATTGAGGTTGAGTTGACGAATGCACTTTCTAAACAAAATATACGGGTTGATGTTCCCTCACGATTTACTGTGGGTATATCAACCGAGCCTTCCATTATGAATAACGCAGCCGAGCGTTTATTGGGACTTGGCAAGGATCAAATCAAGAACATTGCGACTGATATTCTATTTGGACAATTACGTTTGGTTATTGCGACAATGGATATTGAGGAAATCAATAGTAATAGGGATAAGTTTTTATCAAATGTATCTCATAACGTTGAGGCCGAGCTCAAGAAAATTGGTTTGAAGCTGATAAACGTGAATGTAACAGATATCAGGGACGAGTCAGGATATATCGAAGCCTTGGGTAAAGAGGCAGCAGCTCACGCGATCAACGAAGCCAGAAAATCCGTCGCAGAAAAAAACAGAGATGGATCGATTGGTGAGGCGAATGCCGTTCAAACTGAAAGAATTCAGGTAGCTGCCGCAGTAGCCCAAGCAAAAATTGGTGAAGCGAACGCGGAAAGGGATGAACGTGTCGAAATTGCTTCGGCTAATGCGACCGCCGTAGCCGGTGAAAATACTTCTGAAATTTCAATCGCCGAGACAGATTCAGCCAGAAGAGAGAAACAAGCGGAGGCGGAGAAAAGGGCGGTTGCCTCGGAGAAAGTTCAGGCTGCGAAAGCTTTGGAAGAATCCTACCACGCTGAGCAAATAGCTGAGCAGGCCAGGGCTGATAGAGATCAGGCAACTGAATATGCTAATATTGTAATTCCGGCACAGATTCAAAAATCGAAAATTGAAATTGACGCGGAGGCACAGGCTGAGCAGATCAGGAGAGTCGCTCGTGGTGAGGCCGATGCGATTTTTGCTGTGAAAGAAGCTGAGGCGAAAGGTATATTTGAAATACTAACCAAGCAGGCAGCCGGATTTGATAAAATTGTTCAGGCGGCCGGTGGTAGTTCTAAAAACGCGGCCTTACTACTAATAGCCGATAAATTGGAAGATCTCGTTGCATTGCAAGCTGAGGCGATTAAGAATATCAAAATCGACAAAGTCACCGTTTGGGATTCAGGACAAGGAGGTGGAGGAAAAACCGGTAAGACATCTACAGCGGGCTTCTTAAGTGGACTTTACGGATCTATTCCACCACTTGAAGAAATGTTCAACATGGCCGGAATGGAGTTGCCTGATTATCTAAAGAAGACAAGAATAGAAGAGGCGAAATCAGAAGAGGTTGATTCTTCGGATGATGATTCGGAAGCGGAAGAATAAAAACAGTTAGTAAACCACATAATGGAGGGGCCGCGAAAGTGGCCCCTTTTTTTCGTCATTCCGAGGAGTTCGAGGGACGAGAACGACGAAGGAATCCAAACCAAGGTGTCGAGTGAAATTAAAGCTCATCATACAAATCCAGCCATTTTGGATTCATATAGTTAATTAGGCTAAGTTTAGCTTTTCTAGATCCGGCTTTTAGGCGCTTTTCTTCCGAAATGGCATCTTCTATAGAATGAAAACCTGTGTACCAAACAAGCATATCAAGACCGTATCTGCTTGTGAAACTTGATGGATATTTTGAACTCTTGTGCTCGTAAACTCTTCTCTGAAGATTTGACGTTACTCCAACATATAGAGTTCCGTTTTCTTTGTTGGTCATTATGTAAACCGCCCCACCTCTGGTCATTTATTCAGGTTTTTCGCTATTTGGGTTTGAATTGCTTCCCCCTTCGTTCCTCAGGGCTTGCAATGACGGAAAACACCGCCTCACAATCTCCCCAGCCAAGAGATCCGCTGCCTCAGGACATTTCCGAAACCATAGCTCCGGTTCAATTAATTCAATCTCCCCAAGGGCAAGTTCACCATTCTCATCCCAAATGACATCTACCCTGGCGTAATAGGGAAGCGGTTTGCAAGCGGCGGCCACCTTTTCGGCGTACTCAATCTCTTTGGCACTTGCTTCATAATCATGTACGCTTCCACCAAAATCATCCTGAACACGATAATCTCCTTCCTTCGCAACTTTAAGTACAGAATGAGTGTATTTACCGCCCATTACCATATGAGAGACCTCGCCCTTTGTCAAAATAGTATGCATAAACGGTTGTAACATCATCGCTTCCTTTTCTAATAATTCCTGAAGAATAGCGTCGTGGGCATCATAGTTAGAAGAATCTAATTTGTAAGTGTGCCGTGCCGCTCCTGAAACACAAGGCTTGAGTACTGTATTTGTCCAACCTAATTGTTCATGCCAGTCCGCTAATCCGGTGGAATCACCTTTTTCAATAAATTGGGATGGAACGATATTAATTCCGGCTCGCTCTAAATCGCCCAGGTAATGTTTATCGATGTTCCACTGAATCTGTTCGTAGGGATTAAGCATCTGAGTTTTCTCCTTGGTTTCTTCAAGCCAGGCGGAAAATTCTTCATAGCGATTAAAATAGTCCCAAATAGATCTGAAAAGAACCAAATGGGTAGATGTCCAATCAAAATCAGGATCATCCCAACTCTTGATACATGTCCTCAGACCTCTTTTTTTTAGCGCATCTTCAACGAGTCGATCTTCCTTCAAAACCTGCTTGACGTACCAATCGATTTTTACAGGATTAATGTACTGTCGCTCGGTTAATAAGACAAGGTCAAATTCCATGCACTTTTTCGAACAAATATAGCTGAATTGTCTTTTTTGTAAGATTTGCGAATAACGCAAAATAAAAAAGGTGTCGGCGTTATTCAATTTAGTAAAGGCGTTCGGTCGAGGTAATTTCACCCTAACAATTGAAGCCAATGAGCGAAAAAATGAAGCGCTCATGCGAATGCTTCAAAAAATTAAAACTATGATTATGAAAGCGTTCTTATTATGCACACTGTTGTTTTTCGCAGGAGGTCTAAGCTTTAGTCAGGCTGAAGTGACAGACACAACGAAGAGAGAATTAATGGTCATTACCAAAACCGACGGAACTTACTACATCGGAGTAATTTTAAGCGATGATGGAAGAGAGTTGCTGATTGAGACTGAGTCATTGGGAAAAATATTTATCCCAAAAGCCAGTATTAAATCAATCACTAAGGTCGAAGAAGATGACATCAACGAGTTGGGAGGGTACGAACCTGAAGGAGTCTTTACTACTCGCTATTACTTCACCACCAACGCGCTTCCTCTCAAAAAAGGAGATGATTATGTGATGGTCCATTTATACGGTCCGGAAGTGCATCTTTCATTGGGAAAGGGCTTCTCTGCCGGATTGATGACAAGCTGGTTTGCCAGTCCGATTATTCTTGCTTTGAAGAAAAGCTTCAAAACAAATAATGAAAAGATAAACCTATCGGTTGCTACGCTCATGGGGTCTAGTGGATATTTGAATAACTTCAGAGGATATGGCGGACTTGGTTTCGGTACCTTTACCTATGGAACACACACAAACAATGTCAGCGTTTCTGCCGGATATGGATTTATCGATCTCGGGAGCAATTCATTTTTTGGAGGTTCGAGAATAACCGTCGATAATGGATTTTACCCGGAAGAGCAATATTCGTCCGGCGACTTACAAACCAGTGGACTGGGCATTAGGCATAGCCCCCTCTTTCAGTTGGCCGCAACTAAGAAGATGGGTGGTAACGTCAGTTTCATTTTTGATTCCATGTTTTCAATTTCAACTCCAACTAAAAAATCATTGGCTAATGAGTATGATCCAATCACCGGAGATTTTCAGGGGTATACGGTTACTTCTACTAAAGATCTTACGACCTTGTTTTTCATAATGCCGGGCCTGCGATTTCAAAAATCAGCGAAGAATGCTTTTCAAATTGCTTTGGCGGGTTGTACCTACATAAAAAATGGTAACATCGTTTCGTTCCCATTGCCTCAATGTTCCTGGTTCTTTAAATTTTAGGATCGGTAGTTAAAATTAAGTGTAATCCGATTCTACGGTTCCTTTGCAGGCTGCATGTTCCAGGACGTCATGCTAGCTTTCGAGGGAGCTAATCAAAGGGGATGTTGACTCAGCTATGCAGTCAATGTCCCTTTCTTTTTTTGTTCAGAATAGGGTTTTTTCTCCCGCTAATCGAATACATTTATACAGGCGGTGTCAATTGTAGCCGTTAAAACAAAGTGCAAGGATCAAAAATTGAATAAGCCGGAGGCTTCGGATTTAAAATTAATATCATGAAGGCAATCTTATTGACTACTTTATTACTCTTCGTCGGGAATTTTTGTATCAGTCAGACAGAGAGCGGCGATACAACGAAAAAAACACTAAAGATCATTACCAAGTTGGAGGAAGAGAAGGCTAAGCTCGAGGGTGAGCTCGGTGCCATCGGTCAC
>CAZCAD010000174.1:0-3164 GCA_964496525.1 uncultured Flavobacteriales bacterium
AAATATCGCTTGAAAGGGTTCTTCTGATGGGTTCGTTGGTGGATATGTTGGTCGTTTCGGTTGTGAGATCCAAAACAACGCGCCTGATATTTCCTCGTTGTGCCTGATTTAATTCTCCATCAGGAAGTTGATTCCCATCTTCATCATAATAAAAGAATTGTTCGTCCAGTTCTTTTCCATCATAAAAGTCAGCTTCGTATAGCAATTTATGATCAGGACTAAAGAGTTTAACCCTCTTGGAATTAAGATCTTTATTTCCGATATGATCGTGAATTGATTCAAAAATGAACCTGATTGGTTTTTTAGAATGGTTTTGAGCAACAACAGTAGCCGATAAAACAAAACAAACAATAAGGGAAATACACTTCATAATTGAAAATTTAGTTATAATGTCTAATGTAAATAGAATTTATGTTTTTAAGCCATTGCGGAAAACATTTAATCCTTTCAGAGTAAGACCTAAAATCCGAAAGCTAAATCTATTACAAAGCCGAACTGTCCGTCATTATTGGGAATGCTCGCTTTTCGATACTCATCATAACATATACTATGCTTGCGTGTCTCAAACCTGCGCTACACCAATACTAACAGGCATTTCGGCTTTTCATAACGAAGTAGCTTGCGGATTTTAGGTAAGATTTACGTTGATTCATTTATATTCTCACCCCAATGACGCACACATCATCGGTCTGCTCATAGTCCTGCTTCCAGGTATTGAAGTGCATTCTTAGCTTTTCTTCCTGTTCCAACATTGGCAAGTCTTGCAAATTTAACAGTAACTCCTTGAGTTGTCTGGACTTGTGCTTCTTTCCTCTCGGTCCACCGAACTGGTCGATATAGCCGTCGCTGAGTATGTAAAGGCTGTCGCCTTTGTGCACTTTTACCTGATGGTTGGTGAATACCTTGCCATCCTTTCCGCGCATGTAACCAACGGGCTGCTTATCACCTCCTGTTTCAATTAACTCACCGTTGTGGACGTGATACAAAGGGTTGTAAGCTCCGGCAAACTCTACTGTCCCATTGCTGTCATCAAAACTTAACAGTGAGATATCCATCCCATCGCTGCTCTCTCCGCTGGCACCTGTTTGCTTCAGGGCGTTGATCACATCTGCCTTTAACTCGTCCAGAATTTTGGCGGGTTGGGTGATGCCCTGCTCTATAACGATCTCGTGCAAAAAGCTGTTCCCAAGCATGCTCATGAAAGCACCCGGCACGCCATGACCCGTGCAATCGGCCACGGCGATCAAACGCTTGCCGTCCTTCTCACCGAACCAGTAGAAATCACCACTGACGATGTCCCTCGGCAAGAGCATCACAAAAGCATCCGGGAACAGCCGGTACTTGATTTCCCAGGCCGGAAGCACAGCCCGTTGGATGGTTTGTGCATATTCGATGCTGTCGGTGATGTCCTTGTTCTTTTGTGTGATAATCTCTTCTGCCTTCTTACGCTCACTAATATCACTTCCAATCGTGATTAATTTATCTATTTGACCATCATCGTCAAGGATCGGATTGACGGTTAATGACAACCATTTTAAGACTCCGGCCTTATCACAGTCTTCTATTTCAAACGAGAAGGGTTTCTTTTCCCCAATGCTCTCAGCAATAAATTTGTCTGTTTCGGGATCACGATTTTGATTATCAAAAAACTCACGGGGTTTTTTGCCGATGACCTCTTCGAACGAATAGCCAGTTATTCTTGTAAACCCATCGTTTACCCACAATACCTCATCTTGATTATTAGCAATGATTACAAGATTGCTGGTTTGGCTGGCGACCAGCGATAGTTCTTTAAGTTCTTCCTTTTGTTCTAAAATGATCTTGTTCGTTTTCTTCTTTTGCCGCAAGTTTCGGTAGATCACAAAGGCAAAGATCAATATAATGCCGAACCCAGCCATGAACCCATAACCGATGAGCTTTTGCCGTTGCAACTTTCCAGCGGCAAATAACTGCTGTTGCTCCAGTTCAGCATCTTTTACTTTGGCTGCTTCGGCTGCCTGAATACTGTCGGTGGCAAGCTGTTTTTCATACTCATATTCGAATTTCTGGCGGATAACTTCCCTTTGATTCTCTTCACTGTTCATGGAGTCCCTTTTTGCTACATAAAGTTCATACATTTCCAATGCCGACTTGTACCTCCCTGTGACTTTATATACTTGAAATAGCGCCTTTGCCGCATCCCTGATTTCTGTTGCAGAGCCCATCTCAATTGCTATTATTAAAGCAAGTCGATTGTTTTTGATGGCAGTGGCATAATTGCCTTGTTCATAATAAATAGTCCCAATATTGATAAGGGAAATGGCAATGCCCTGTTGATCTCCTATTCCTTCCTGGATGATTAAAGCGCGAGAATAATAGTCAAGAGCTGTAATATAATCTCTTTGATCCTGATAAATGGACCCAATGTTGTTTAAAGAAGATGCTATTCCCATATTATCTTCAATTTCTTCTTTAATGGCTAAACTTCGAGTCTGATAGTCTAATGCTTTGTCATAGTTGCCCTGTTCCGTATATATAATCCCAATGTTGCCTAAGGCCGTAGAAATTCCACGCTGATCTCCAATTTCTTCCTGGATGGTTAAACTGCGAGTATAATGATCAATTGCGTTGGCGTAATCGCCTTGATCCCAATAAATTATACCAATGTTGTTTAATGAGGCTGCGATTCCATGCTGATCCCCCATTTTTTCGTCGATGTTCAAGCTGCGAGAATAGTAGTCAATTGCTTTTGAGTAATCGCCTTGTTCCCTGTAAATGCTTCCAATGTTACCTAAGGAAGCTGCAATTCCCGGTAGATCGCCCATTTCCTTATTAATTGCTAAACATCTGCCGTAATAGTCAATCGCACTTGCGTATTCACCCTGTATCGCAAAGGACACCCCCTGGATATTCAGAGCAGTCGCCATTTGTTTTTTTAGTCCTTTTAATTCGGCAAAATCGTATTGCAGCTGTGCAAAATGGAAGGCGCTGTCCGGTTGAGTAAATAAATAACCATCCTTGGAAATGTCTCGCATGGCATTCAGCCGTGAGTTATCGCTCCGTTCTTCATCATTCCATACCAACCACAGGCTATCGAGGTTTACCGGCTGGGCGTAGCAATTCAAAAGGAACAGAATGTCAAAGAAAAACAGAAGTATGGCTATCGGATTTCTCAAATGCTCTTG
>CAZCAD010000174.1:3174-4011 GCA_964496525.1 uncultured Flavobacteriales bacterium
TATACTATTACCTAATAATAGACATTATAACAAAGAATGTGTATGGCAAAAAAACTCTTTTTCCGTTAGCCTGCGTTATAATGTCTAATAAAGATGCATTTTTATTTTTGATATATCTAAATTATCAAACTTGCATAACCACTAAGATTTCAGATGGATTTATCCAGATTAACAGGGATTGTTTGCGGTTTGACACCTATTCATTGTAATCCAAAAGAAATAAAGGTTTCAACGGCCTGTATGAGTTTGATTATGGCACCGGAGGGGATGGAACCCTCGTCCAAACACCAATGACAAAATTATTTACTTCCCCTAAAGATCAACGGATCCAAGCCAGTATCCCTCCTACTTAAAAAAGCCACACTCAGGGAGCACGGCTTTCTTGTTGAACGATCTATCTCAGTTCTTATGGTTAACACGCTAATACCTGAACCGGATAAAGTCTTAAGGATTATTACTTAATTTTAAAATCGCTTATCTGATAATTGATATATGTCCAATCTTCTGAACCCACTCCCCGCTTTCGAGCAGGGCTTCTACGCTCCAAACGTAGACACCGATCATCATTTCTTCTCCTTTATAAGTACCATCCCAACCTTGTGATTGATTATTTGCTTCGAAAAGTAACTCACCCCAACGGTTGAAAATTCTGAAGTTTAATTCCTCAATGCAAGTCCCATAGACATAAGCTACGTTGTTTCTTAATCCATCTCCCGGAGTAAATGCGTTAGGGATGTATAAAGTTCCACAACCAAGGTCATCTACTACCTGGACAACTACACAGTTCGAACCCACACAGCCATTTTCATCAACAACCGTGACACAATAGGTCGTTGT
>CAZCAD010000174.1:4021-6760 GCA_964496525.1 uncultured Flavobacteriales bacterium
AGCGACAATTGGTGTCGCGCAATCATCACAGCTAAGGTCCGTTGAAGGGCTCCAGCTATAAGAACCTCCTCCACTTGCTACGAGCTGCGTATCAGATCCCAATTCAATTGTCACGTCGGCACTTATATTGACAGTTGGTCGTGGATAAACTACCACATAAATTGTATCGTTATCACCACAGGCACCACCAATAGAATAAATGATTTCGTGCGTTCCGGGCCCTGCCTGTGACGGATTGAATACACCCGTTAAAGGATTGGAAATTCCGGCACCCTCCCAGATTCCACCCGGGAATGCTGAGACTAAACTCACAGTCGGGTCATCTAAACAGAAAGGACCGGCTTGTGTAATAGTGGGATCAAAACCATCCGATATCGTTATTGTGATTGTTTGAGTATCCGGACATATACCCGTAGTTGTATAAGTCACATTAAAGGTACCCGTACCACTCGCAAGAAGATTAATTGTTCCGTCCACAGGGTTAATTACTCCGCCACCGTCGATTGTAAATACACCGCCCGGGGTTCCACCAATTACCGCTGTAGGGTCAAAGTCATTTAAACAATAGACCAGGATTGCATAACTAAATGAGGCATCATCCAAAGGATTTACGATAATGGTCTCCGTATCGACATCTCCGCATGCACCCGGAATTGTGTAGGTAATGACATACACACCGGCTGTAGCTACTGAAGGATCAAATGTTCCGTTCACAGCATCTGTAATTCCGATACCGGCCCATGTACCGCCTACGTCTACAGCAACTAAGTCAATCGGGCCATCATTTTCACAGAACGGACCTGCCGGTGCAATCGTTGCATCAAAGGCGGCGCTGACCGTTATACTAAATGTCTGAACGTCAGGACAAGGACCAAGAGTCGTGTAGGTAATAACATACACTCCTGCGCCGCTTGCAGCAAGATCAATTGTTCCGTCTGCAGCGTCGATAACTCCCGCACCGTCAATCGTAAAGACACCTCCGGGAGTTCCGGTAATTACTGCCGCAGGATCGGCTTCTGTAAGGCAATAATTGAGCGTCGGATAGTTGAATGAAGCATCATCTAAGGCATTCACTATTATCGTTTCAGTATCAACATCTCCACAAACACCCGGAATTGTATACGTAATAACATATACTCCTGCAGTTGCAGTTGCAGGATCAAAAGTTCCGTTCACCGCATCGGTAATTCCAGTTCCAGCCCAGGTTCCTCCGGGATCAGTGGCGGTTAAATTAATTGAGGGGTCGTCTTCGCAAAATGGTCCTGCAGGGGTAATTGTGGCATCTAAAACAGGATCGATTGTGATATTGAATGTCTGTGCGTCCGGACATGGTCCAAGAGTGGTGTAGGTAACAACATAAACTCCCGTTCCGCTTGCGGCAATATCGATTGTTCCGTCTGCAGCATTTATTACTCCTGTTCCGTCAATTGTAAAAACGCCACCTGGTGTTCCAGTAATGACTGCTACAGGATCTGCGTCACCCAAACAATAGTTGATAGCAGGATAATTAAATGAAGCATCATCCAATGCATTGACCGTAATAGTTTCAGTATCTACATCTCCACAAAGACCCGGAATCGTATAAGTGATTACATAAACTCCGGCAGTTGCTGTCGCAGGATCAAAAGTTCCGGCTACGGGATCTGTTATTCCAACACCGGCCCATGTTCCTCCGGGGTCTGTGGCAGTTAAATTAATTGAAAGGTCATCTTCGCAGAATGGACCGGCAGGAGCAATCGTCGCATCGGCAATCGTAGTAATCGTGATGATAAATGTCTGAACATCAGGACATGGACCCAATGTGGTGTAAGTGACAACAAAAACACCAGTACCACTTGCCGTAATATCAATCGTTCCGTCGACGGGATTAATTACACCTGTACCATCAATGGTAAAAACGCCACCTAATGTTCCTGTAATGACAGCTATAGGATCAACATCGTTTGAACAAAATACAGCGGGAGCATAATTAAACGAAGCATCATCCAATGCATTTACGATAATTGTTTCAGTATCCACATCTCCGCATACGCCTGGAATAGTATAGGTGATTATATAAACTCCGGCGGTTGCTGTCGCAGGATCAAATGTTCCGGCAACAGGATCTGTTATTCCAACACCGGCCCAGGTTCCTCCGGGGTCTGTGGCGGTTAAATTAATCGCAGGGTCGTCTTCGCAGAATGGACCGGCAGGGGCAATCGTTGCATCGGTGGCTGGGTTGATCGTGATCGTGAATGTCTGAACGTCAGGACATGGACCAAGAGTCGTGTAGGTAATAACATACACTCCCGCACCGCTTGCATCTAGATCAATCGTTCCATCAACCGGATTGATCACTCCTGCACCGTCAATTGTAAATACGCCTCCGGGTGTACCGGTAATTATTGCTATGGGATCTACATCATTCGAGCAAAAAACCGCAGGAGCGTAATTAAATGAAGCGTCATCGAGTGGATTCACAATGATCGTTTCCGTATCAATATCGCCGCATTCGCCATTAAAAGTATAGGTGATAACATAAACACCCGGTGTGGCAACTGCCGGATCAAATGTCCCTGCGACCGGATCTGTAATTCCAATTCCTGACCAGGTTCCTCCTGCATCAGCACCTATTAAATTGATAGCGGGATCATTTACGCAATATGGTCCGGCCGGTGCGATTGTTGCATCGGCTGAATCTATGCAGTCGACATCACAATTAATAAGAGGAGCTTCAATTAGATCGTCAACGATAACCGG
>CAZCAD010000175.1:0-4379 GCA_964496525.1 uncultured Flavobacteriales bacterium
GTTTCGATCTGAAATCGATCTCGAGAGTAAAAAATTGGAGCTAAGCTCGTTGATAGGGGATGATTTTCGAGTGATAACAAAAATGGAGCGGAATCAATTGATTTATCAAACCAGTAAAAGTGAGAAGTGGATCACGACCCTTCTGTTAGCATTTATCTTTTTTCTGGCCACATTTAACATGGTCGCCTCGATTACAATGCTCGTGATGGAAAAACGGGATAACCTCAACACCCTTAAAGCACTTGGTGCCAAGGATAGACAGCTACAGCGAATCTTTTTTTATGAAGGACTTTTAATCAATGGTCTTGGACTGATCATTGGACTCGGTATTGGTTATCTGGTCTGCTGGGCTCAAATAGAAATTGGATTTATCACAATGGAAGGCGGACACAGCGAGACATTTCCGTTAGCCTTCAAGATTAACGATCTATTCTTAATTTTGTCGATTACCGCGATTTTCGGAACATTGGCTGCCTATTTACCGTCCAAGTTCCTGGTCAAACGAATAATAAAATAATTAGAATGAAGAATTACTATTTGAGCTTGTTAATTTTATTTTTTGGACTGAATGTTTTTGGACAAAATCGAATGACACCTGAATTGCTTTGGAAAATCAAGCGCATCGGTGGCATTAAAGTTTCTCCGGATAAATCTAAAATTCTTTTCAGCATCAGAAAATACAATCTGAAAGAGAATAAGAGTAGCAGTGATTTGTATATCATAGGTGTCAAAGGAGGAAAAATACGGCAGGTGACGGACTCTCCAGAATCTGAAGGGGACGCTCAATGGCGCCCTGATGGTTTGAAAATCGGCTATATAAAAAGCACTGATGCAGGGAAAAATATCTTCGAGATTAAGCTCGACGGGAGTGAAGAAACTCAAATATCCGATATTCCGGCTGGAGTAAATGGGTTTAAATATGCACCGACGGGAAATAAATTAGTTTACGTATCAGACGTAAAGATGAACAAGGTCCATTCAACCGAATTCGCCGAAGATTTACCAAAGTCAAATGCACGCGTTATTGATGACATGATGTATCGTCACTGGGGAGAATGGGAAGATGGATACCGCTCTCATCTCTTTTATGCGCTTATTGAAGATGGCAAAGTAAAAGGCGTAGGCAAGGACATCAACTTCAATGAAAAACATGATTTTCCAATAAAACCATTTGGAGGAATGGAGCAGGTAAACTGGTCAGCTGATGGACGAACTGTGGTTTATGCCGGAAAGAAAAAAGAGGGATATCGATATGCGCTCAGCACGAATTCGGATATTTTCGTGTATAATACGCTGCTCAATACAACCCAGAATTTTACAAAGAAGAACAAGGGTTATGACATGAATCCAAAATATTCATCAGATGGAAAGTTGGCCTGGTTGGCAATGGAGCAAGACGGATTCGAAGCAGATAAAAATGACATAATTGTTTACGACGATTCGCAACTAAAAGTAAATATTACAGCAAACCATGATATCACCGTTTCGTCATTTTGCTGGGGGCATACGGGGGACAAGTTGTATTTTAAATCACCAACCGAAGCTACCTATCAACTCTTTGAATATGATTTTGAAAGCAAAACTATTACCCAACTAACTGAAGGTGTTCACAACTATACCTCCGTCGCATTCGCCGGTGATTATCTCATCGGTGGAAAGCAATCAATGAACCATCCGACTGATATCTATTCAATCAAACTGAAGAATAGAGCCGAGAAACAATTAACTGATGTAAATGCCGACATCTATGATAAGCTCGAAACAGGTAAAATTGAAAAGCGATGGGTAAATACAACTGACGGTAAAAAGGAATTGGTCTGGGTAATTTATCCGCCGAACTTTGACGCCAGGAAAAAATACCCGGCGATTTTATATTGTCAGGGGGGACCTCAATCTCCGCTAAGTCAGTTTTTTAGCTACCGATGGAATTTCCAGTTGATGGCGGCCAATGGTTACATCATAGTCGCTCCGAATCGCCGTGGTCTTCCAAGCTTTGGTCAGGAATGGAACGATGCCATTTCTCAGGATTGGGGTGGTCAGCCAATAGATGATTATTTATCGGCTATCGATTCATTGAAAAAGGAACCTTATATCGATGGAGACAATATTGGATGTATTGGAGCCAGTTATGGCGGATATTCGGCGTACTATTTGGCCGGAATCCATGAAAACCGATTCAAGACTTTTATCTCACACTGCGGACTGTTTAATTTAGAAAGCTGGTATGGTACCACCGAAGAATTATTCTTCGCAAATCAAGATATTGGAGGCCCATATTTTGCAAAACATATGAAGAAAGCTTATCAGAAAAATTCTCCTCACGAATTTGCCGATAATTGGGATACGCCGATGTTGATCTTTCATGGCGAACTGGACTTTCGAGTCCCCGTAAACCAAGCTTATGAGGCGTTTCAGGTTCTTCAGCTAAAAAGAATTGATAGCAAAATGATTCTTTTTCCTGAAGAAAATCACTGGGTATTATCACCACAAAACGGCGTCTTCTGGCATCGGGAGTTTTATAGTTGGTTGGATAAGTATCTGAAATAGATCGCTCGTAAACTCGCTTTTAGATTTTAGACCGTTCTCCGCCTTAGGCAGATCACTGATAGAAAATAGACTCGTCTATGCTCTATGTTCTAATATCTATGCTCTAAAAAACTTCCGCCAAAACCTTCTCCTTATATAGCTGTCCAATCGGAATAGACTTCCCCTGAATTAGCATCGAGCTTCCCTCTAAGGTTTCGACTAAATTTTTATTGATAATGTAGGATTTATGACACCGGATAAAAGTCTCAGCAGGTAAAATAAGTTCTAAATTCTTCAATGACATCAAGGCCGTGATTCGACCACTTGGAACATGAAAGGAAACATATTCCCGCATTCCTTCAATGTACTTGATATCTGTGTATTGCACCTTGTACAGTTTGTGATCGGCCCTAATTGTTAAATAGGTTTGTTTAACCTCAAGTGTTTTATCATGATGAGAGATCTCAAAGTTCGAAAAGGCCTTGTTTATTGCCGCTAAAAATCGAGCAAAAGGGAAAGGTTTTATCAAGTAATCAATCGCCTCCAATTCAAAACCTTCGACCGCGTAGTCTTTATAGGCTGTCGTAAAAATAACCATTGGTCTGGCCTTCAACGACTTGACCATTTCAGTTCCTAAAATTCCCGGCATTTGAATATCGGTGATCAAAAGGTCAATCTCCTCACCCTGCAAAATAGCGTTGGCTTCGATTCCATCCTTACAACAAGCAATTAGTTTGAGATTTGGAACTTGGCTCACGTAGCTTTCCAACAGTTGTCGAGCTAACTTTTCATCGTCTACAATAATACAATTCATAAGCTTAGTGTTAGGTTTAGACTTATTGAATACGTTTGATTGTAAGTGCTAATTTTCAATTCAGTTTTCTCGGGATACAATAAATTTAGTCTTTTCCGTACGTTTTCCATTCCAACACCGCCGGTACTATCTTTCTTATGCTTTCTGATGAAGGAATTTGAGCAGTCCAAATGGAGATGATCGCCATGTAGGTGAATTTTAATTTTAATCCATCCATTTTGTTTGTCTTCATGATTACTGTGCTTGAAACAATTTTCTATAAATGGAATTAAGAGAAGAGGTGCGATTTCAAAATCATTTTCATTAATCTGAATGTCAATATCAATATTAGAATGATCATCGTCTTTCAAATATTGTAATTCAATAAAGTGTTCAAGTTGTTTCACCTCAGCGGCGAGTGGCACCAGCTGCTGATTTCCTTCATAGGTTACGTACCTCAGAATCTCGGACAAATTCATAATGGCCGCCGAGGTTTTATCAGACTTCATTCGAGATAGAGAATAAATGTTGTTCAATGTGTTAAACAGGAAATGAGGATTTATCTGTGCTTTCAAGGCTTTTGTTTCTGCTTCAAGCATCCGATGTTTCAATTCCATGCTTTCGTCTGTTCGCTTTCTTAGGAGAATAGATTTAATGATCAGGGTACTGATAACCAGTGGAGGAATCGCAGTTAAAAATCTTCCCAAATATGGTATAAAAGAAACGTCCGAGTGTTTTGCTAATGGCTGAATCGGATAGTGCTTAATAAGGAAAATGTCCATCCATGAGCCTAAAGTTGTATAGATCAAAAGAGTTAAAGCAATTACCCCGATGAACCGTCTCACCTTATCCTTTTCAAGCAATCTGGGAGTAAAATTCAATAAATTGAAATAGAATAATGCGATTTGCGGAATCACAACGCTGCTTACCCGGACACAGGCGGTTTCGAACTGAATAACATTGCTAAGAACAGCGATAAATATCATCCATAAGACGATCCAGCCCAATAAAGTGTATTTGATCCATGCCCTCATTTCATTCTAAAAATAGAGTTTATGGC
>CAZCAD010000175.1:4403-6731 GCA_964496525.1 uncultured Flavobacteriales bacterium
AGTCCGACTTTATGTCGAACAAAGAGCGGTATTTTGTCAATAAAGGATAAACCGATTTCATTGAAGAATGTGGTTGGTTCATTGATTTGTATCTTTAAACATCTAAAAAACAGTTAAAATTTGTTGTAACAAAAACAAATTCAGCACGTCAATGTTATTAAGTAATACAATCTCACTAAAGAAGATATGCGGAAATTGAAAATTCTATTGATCTGTGTCCTGTTCACAACGACGGGAATTGCACAGGAAAAATATACGATAAGCGGTACATTAAAAGATACTGAATCGGGAGAGGATTTGATCGGCGCTCGAATCACGGTAAAAGAATTGCAGGGAACCGGTGCCGTTACAAATGCATTCGGATTTTATTCACTAACGCTTCCTGAAGGAAATTATACCTTAATGTATAAGTCCCTGGGATTTGCATTAACCGCCTTCCCCATTGAATTAACATCTGATATTATCAATGATTTCGAACTGGAGCCCGAGGGTAGAATTTTTGACGCAGTGATCGTAAAAGCCGAGCGTGAAGATGAAAATGTGACTTCATCTGAAATTGGAGTAACAAAGATAAATATCAAGGATATCGAAACGATCCCAGTATTTTTTGGAGAAAAGGACATTCTCAAAACATTACAATTACTTCCCGGTGTCAAATCGGCCGGTGAAGGAAATGCAGGATTTTATGTGCGAGGTGGTGCCGTTGACCAAAATTTAATTCTTCTGGATGATGCTCCTGTTTACAATGCTTCTCATTTATTAGGATTCTTTTCTGTATTTAATTCGGATGCTTTGAAAGATGTGAAATTGTACAAAGGAACAGCACCGGCACGATTTGGCGGTCGACTTGCTTCTGTTATGGATATTAGAATGAAGGAAGGAAACATGAAAAAATTATCCATAAGTGGGGGAATTGGATTGATATCATCTCGATTGACAATTGAAGCGCCCATCGTAAAAAATAAAGGGTCATTTATTCTTTCCGGCCGTAGAACTTATGCTGATGTCTTTTTGAAATTATCACAGAACGAGGCCCTGCAAGAGTCAATTCTGTATTTCTATGATTTAAATGCAAAAGCCAATTATAAGCTTGGTAAAAAGGATAGAGTTTTCCTTTCAGGATATTTTGGAAGAGACAAATTTGGATTTAGTGATCAATTTGGATTTGATTGGGGAAATGCCACCGGAACGGTAAGATGGAATCACATCTATAACGATAAATTATTTGGCAATACATCACTGATATTTAGTAATTATAATTACAAAATCAAGTTTGGTACGGATAACCAGACTTTTGAGATCGGATCTCAAATTCAAGACTGGAATTTTAAAGAACAATTCGACTTCTATGCTAGTTCAAACCACACCTTGAAGTTTGGTATAAATATCATTCACCATACGTTCAAACCCGGAGAGATAGAGACCGGCTCAGCGATTGACTTTGTATTGAACGATATTGAGAATACCTATGCTATTGAATCAGCGGCTTATTTGGAGAATGAACAAAAAATTGGCAAACGATTCAGTATGATGTATGGACTTCGTTATTCGAATTTTACTCAAGTCGGACCTGGCGACATCTTTACGTTTGACGTGGATGGTAACGTAACTGATACGACAACTTATGGTAATTGGGAGCCGGTCAGATCCTACAACGGCATATCTCCCAGGTTTTCGATGAAATATTTGTTGGATGAGCAAAGCTCGTTGAAGGCAGGGTACTCCCGAACCTACCAGTATATGCACCTACTTTCGAATGCTACTGCTTCATCACCTACGGATATATGGATTCCATCATCGAACAATGTTAAACCCCAAATCGCAGATCAGTGGTCAATTGGTTACTTTCGAAACTTCGCAGATAATATGATTGAGTTCTCCATAGAGACTTATTATAAGAATATGTTGAACGCCGTAGATTATAGGGATGGAGCCGAGGTTACATTGAATCCAACGGTTGAAGGTGAGCTGCTTTTTGGTCACGCACGGGCGTATGGAGTTGAATTGCTGCTTAAAAAGAAAAAAGGGAAAATCAACGGATGGATAAGTTATACGTTGGCCAAATCAGAAAAGGAGTTTGATGGTATTAATGATGGAGCATGGTACGCGGCTAAACAGGATCGAACCCATGACATTTCAATCGTCACTATTTTCAACTTCAATGAACAATTTACTGCTTCATTGGCATGGGTGTACTACACAGGCAACGCAGTTACTTTTCCGAGCGGTAAGTATGAAATCGAAGGTCAGGTAGTTAATTACTACACCGAACGAAACGGCTACAGAATGCCGGATTATCATCGATTGGATGCCGGGGTGACTTATTAC
>CAZCAD010000176.1:0-6694 GCA_964496525.1 uncultured Flavobacteriales bacterium
GGAAATAAGATTGCGGCACAACTTTACCATGCTTGAACAGTTTTTTACAAACGTTACAGCGACTTATAAAATCAACAAGCATTTTCGTTTTGGGGCACACTATCGCTTTATTATGCAAAATGATAATATCGGGTTCTCATCTTTTCATCGAATTGGGGTGTTCGGAAAAGCGAGTGTTAACCTGCATCGACTTAGATTGGATTATAAGCTGGCTTATCAGTCAAAAGATGACACCTTTATCGGTTCAGAAAATGGCGAAACGCCTCGTCATGTACTGCGGAATAAGATCAAATTAAAATACAAGCTCGATAAAAGTAAGGTCAGACCTTATTGTTCGTTTGAAACGTTCACGCGATTTATTAAAGATGAGGGATCTGAAACGAATAAATTGCGTTTTGGACTTGGGACAACGATTCCGGTCAATGAAAGGAGTTCCTTTAATCTTGGTTACAGGCTCGAGATCAAACTTAGGGAAGCTAAGTCAAATCAATTCACTTCGATATGTGCAATTAATTATACGCACAAATTCAAGTCGAAAAAAATCGAAAAATAAAACCTTTATAAAATCATGCAAGTACTGAAATTAACAATTATCGCAGGCTTAGTTCTATTTCTGACCTCCTGTTACAAAGAGCAGCTAACCAATAAAAGACCAGGATTAGACGACTGGACACGTGCATCCCACGGAAATGTAAGCCCAAATTACAAGAAGGTGTTTGACGACAGCCGAGTCGCAAAAATGCTAGTCAAACTAACTCCGGATAACTGGACAAAAATGCAAAATGATATGACCACACTTTCCGGTCCCTTTGGTGGTGGTGGTGGCGGATTTGGCGGGCCGGAACCTGTATGGGTGGAGTCATCTGTTTTCTATGACGATATGGAATGGTACCACGTTGGGGTGCGTTATAAAGGAGCCGGATCATTACAGTCGGGTTGGGGAATGGGTAATAATAAACTGCCGTTTCGTTTGCACTTCGATCGATTCGAAGACCTTTATCCCGTCATGAAAAACCAACGCTTTTACGGCTTTCGACAATTTGCTTTGTCGAGTGGCTTTAAGGACATGTCACTGATTCGCGAAAAGGTGGTCACCGACATGTTCAATGATTTTAGCGTTCCGGCTGCGCGAGGAACTTTTGTAAGGCTTTATTTGGATCATGGAAATGGCGAGAAATATTTGGGTCTTTACACCTTGACCGAAATAGCTCAGGAAAGTTTTTTGTCAAATCATTTTAGCAACACCACGGGTAACTTATATAAGCCCGAGACGAATTTCCTTGAAGGATCTTTTGATCAAATGGCTTTTCCCAATAAAACGAACGAAGTTGGCGGAGACTGGAATGATATAAAAGAGTTGTTCAGTGTTCTGCATTCTCCTTTGCGAACATCTGATCATGCTAAATGGAAGAAGAATCTCGAAACTGTTTTCGACGTTGATCTGTTTTTGAAGTTCCTGGCTGTTACCGTAGCTATTGAGAATCCGGATGTATATGGAAATGACGGTCATAATTTTTATCTCTATCATAATCCAGCCGATGGTTTGATCAAATGGATTCCCTGGGATCATAACGAGGCCCTGCTTGCAATAGGTGGCCCACAAGGAGGCGAACTTCCACTGGCGATCAACACGGTTAATGATAATTGGCCGTTGATTAGTTATATCGCTGCTGATCCCGCTTATTTAGCCAGGTACAAGGTGCATTTAGGGAATTTCTCTGACAACATTTTTAATCCGACAAAGATTAAAGCCAACTATCAGAAAATGCACGACCTGATTTCGCCTTATGTAATTGGTCCGATCTCGGTTGAAACGCCTGACGCGACTTATTTAGAAGGCGGGGCCGCCACATTCGCGGAAGGGCTTAATTTTCTTTTGAACCTGGCAGACACCAGAAAGGTTCAGATTGATGATTATTTGGATTGATCTGGACTAAAGTCCTAACTTTTACGCCCCTCAATAACGATAACAAATTCGCCTTTGACCTTATTCGCCTCAAAATGTGCAATGAGGTCATGGGCATTTCCCCTGACAACCTCTTCAAACTTCTTGGATAGTTCCCGGCAGACCGCAATTTGACGATCTTCGGATAGAACTTCCTTAAATTGTTCCAGGGCTTTCATAAGTCGATGCGGTGATTCATACAACACCACCGTCCGTTCTTCTTCGGCTATTTTTTTAATCAGCATTTGACGTCCTTTTTTGTGTGGCAGAAAGCCTTCATAAACGAACTTGTCGGAGGGGAATCCTGAAACGACGAGTGCCGGAACAAATGCTGTAGCACCGGGCAGGCATTCCACCTCAATGTCATTTTGAATGCAGGCCCTGACTAATAAAAAGCCGGGATCTGAGATTCCCGGTGTTCCGGCGTCTGTCACCAAAGCATAAGTCAATCCTCCTTTCATTTCTTCCACCAAACGATCGACAATTTTATGTTCATTATTTTGATGATAGGAAATGAGTTTATTGTCAATTCCGTGAGCCTTGAATAAGATTTTAGTCGTTCGCGTGTCTTCTGCCAGAACGGCGTCGGATTCTTTCAGTAATCGAATGGCCCGGAGTGTAATATCTTCCAGGTTTCCAATTGGAGTCGGAATAACGATGAGTTTTCCCACTATTCGATTATTACTTCAAATAGTTTATCCCACCACTTTCCGCACATATATATTTTACCGGTTTCGGGATTTCGGGCAATTCCATTAAGCACATTTGCTCCGATTGGTTTTTGATCCGAAAGTGCACTACAATCAATTTTTGTCAATACTTTTCCGGTGGCTGTGTCAATTTCAATAATGTAGTCTTGCTCATAAATATTTGCAAACAAGTACCCGTCAATAAGTTCGAGTTCGTTTACATTCAAAATACCCTCGGTATCAGTGTAGACTTCTAATTCTTTAACGACTGCAAATGTTTTTGGGTCTCGCCAAACCAATTGATGTGTTCCGTTGCTCATAATTATATTTTTACCGTCGTTACAAAGGCCCCATCCTTCCTGCTCGTAATTAAATTGACCAAGAAGATTGAAATCCATGTCGTAATAATAGCAGGTATGTTCCCTATACGTTAGCTGATAAATTGTATCATTCAGAACTGTGATCCCCTCACCGAAGTCTTTGTTGTCCATTTCGCCACTACGAAGAGTCCTACCCGTCTTCAAATCAACTTCTAACAATCGAGACTTCCCATATTGACCGGTTCCTTCATACAATCTCCCTTTATAAAACTCAAGTCCCTGGGTATAAGAAGTTGGATCATGTGGGAAATATTGAACAATCGTAATGTCCATCTCCTTGGGCTCCGTATCTGAAAAAACCGTGATCTCCCGATTATCGCCATGCGTTTTTCCGTCATCTCCCAAGTAAGAAAGTAAAATCTTAATGTCGCCCAGTTTGTATTTATTCGTAGCGAATTTTATCGTCATTGATTCGGAGGCCAGGCTATCCTTAAAAACTTTTCCGTCAATCAACAATTTCATCTCACTTAGCTGCTGAGGCTCCATCACTTCAATTTCAATTTCAACCACATCACCGAAAATAAATTGTTCTTGATTTGCGGGAGAAACTATTTTGACCGGGGCCAGGTGATGTGGCTCGATTTTGAGGGTATCCTCCTCATCATCATCACCCTTACAGGAATTTAATCCCCCAGATAAAGTCGCTAAAAGCCCGAAAAAAAAACAGCTAAATAAGAATGACTTAAACTTCAATGACATCCTCGCTCTATTAGACATCTTTCCAAAATAACTTTACCGTAACTAAATACCCTTTTTTCGTCATACTTCGTTATTTTGGAAAGATGTCTATTTAAAAATTAGAGATCATATCCATTAATACCTGCTTTTTCCTGGTTGACACCGGAACCTTAGTGCCATCCTTCATAATAATATATCCGTCAGATTTGGTAAACTCCTTGATAAATCGAGTATTGATCAAATGTGACTGATGAATACGAATAAAATTATGCCCGGAAAGCAGTTTATCGAACTCTTTTAATGTTTTTGTAACTAAGAGTTTAGTTTCGTCGGTAAAGTAGAACATTGTATAGTTAATGTTCGACTCACATCTCAAAATTTCTTCGACGTTTACGATATGAATTTTTTCCAGGGTGTTGAGGGCAATTCGTTTTTGCTGATTAAAGTTTTCCTTTAAAAGATCTATACGCTCGGCGGGCTTATCCTGGTCTTCGACACGGCTAACGGCGTCCATTAGCTCATCGGGGTCTATTGGTTTTAGCAAATAATCGACCGCCGAAAACTTAAATGCCTTGACTGCATATTCATCCGATGCGGTTGTAAAAATCAGCTTAAAATTCGTTTCGGGAACGATCTCCAGAAGATCAAAACCGGTACCGTCCTTCATCTGAATATCTAAGAAAACCAAGTCCGGTTTCAGCTCCTTAATAACTTTCGCTCCGCTGACAACTCCCTCTGCATTTCCTACAACTTCAATATTGACGCAATAGTTTTCCAAGTCTGATTTCAGCACTTGAATTGCTTCAGGAATATCGTCAATGATGACTGCTTTTATCATAATTTATTTTTTAGGTCAATTGCGTTGATTTGGTTGTGAGATGCGCTATATGTACACCTTGCATCCTTTATTAAGAGTACCTGCGGTGATTGGTGTCTGATGTCAAATCGACTTTCAATTTCATTGGATATGTTTCTATAGACAATCAAATCCAGAAAATAAGGAGTTGCTTCATCACAGGTTACTTGCCAATTCTGTTCCAGGCGATTTCGAGCCATGTCGGAAATGGAGCATTGGGTGCTGTGTTTAAAAATAATGATTGGTTTCCATTTTGACAGTGACATAATCTCATTCAATTGGGTCATTTCTCTGACTTGAGTCCAACTCAAAGAATGGGAGAATTGATCCTTTGTTCTTGTTCTAAATAACCCCATCAAAAAGCTGATTTAAATTGATTCAAAAATCGAACGTCGTTCTCTGAGTACATTCTCAGATCGTTTACTCTATATTTTAATTGTGTTATTCTTTCTATTCCCATTCCAAATGCAAATCCGGAGTATAATTTAGGATCAATGTTCGAGGCGGTCAACACATTCGGATCAACCATTCCACAGCCTAATATTTCCAACCATCCGGTGTACTTACAGACGTTGCATCCTTTGGCATTGCAAATAGTACAGGAAACATCTACCTCTGCCGATGGTTCCGTAAACGGAAAGTAGGAAGGTCTCAATCGAATTTCGGTATTCTCACCAAACATTTCACGGGCAAAATAGTGGAGTGTTTGTTTCAAATCGGCAAAGGATACATCTTTATCAATGTACAGTCCTTCTACCTGGTGGAAGAAGCAATGTGCTCTTGCCGAGATCGCTTCATTTCTATAAACACGCCCCGGCGAAATTGTACGAATAGGTGGTTTCTCGCTTTCCATTACCCTAACCTGAACCGACGAAGTATGTGTTCTTAAGGCTATTTCGCCGGTCTTATCGTCCTCATCCTCAGGTTTCTCGATGAAAAACGTGTCTTGCATATCGCGTGCCGGATGCTCGGGCGGGAAGTTCAATGCAGAGAAGTTGTGCCAATCGTCTTCGATTTCCGGTCCTTCAGAAATATTAAAACCGATTCGTCCAAAAATCTCAATGATTTCGTTTCGGACAATCGCCAAAGGATGTCTTGATCCGATCGCCATTTTTTCAGCGGGTCGGCTCAAGTCCAGTTTCAGTTTTTTTCCTCTATCTGAAGAGCCTTCGAGCTGTTGCCTGCCCGACTCATACTTCTCTTCAGCCAATGTTTTCAGCGAATTAATTTTTTGTCCAACCTCTTTTTTATCAGCAGCTTCAACATTCTTTAGTTCGGCATACAAATTCTTAATCTCGCCTTTTGAACCAATAAATTTGATTCTGAAAGCCTCCAATTCATCAATGGAAGAGGTTGGCATTTGCTCGATCTCTGATTGCAGTTCGTTAATTTTATTGTTGAGTTCTTCCGGCACTTTATCTGAATCTTGATTTCCAAATCAATCCTGCTAAAAATCGCTGATTGACGAAAGGCAAAATTACAAAAATTCAGCTGTTATAGTCTCTAATAAGTGAATTTAGAAAAGCTGTCTCTTTGGAACCAGATAGTGTTTACTCAATGACGATCTTAAAGATTGATGATCTCCCATCCGAAATCACTTTCAGATAATACATTCCTTTGGCCTGATCCTCAGCGTTCAACTCAACATTCAATGTTTCAGTATTTTTTTCTATGGATCGTTCCATCACTACCTTACCTGATACATCCATCATTAAAATCATGATTTCTTTACTGAAGTCGCTGCCTAAATCAATTCTAAAAATTCCATTATTGGGGTTTGGGTAAATCTGGCCCAAGGCGTTTTCCTTAGTCTCGATATTAATTCCGGACGTAGAAGTGATAGTTATACAGGTATCTGCCGTACAACCGTTGTCATCTGTTACAGTCACGCAAAAGGTTCCTTCGCAGAGACTGTCTGCCAATTGCGTTGTTTGACTATCGGCTGCAGCATCCCATAAATAGGTATAGGTTGGTGTCCCACCTGCAGGTATGACACTGATTGTCCCATCACAAGAGTCTGACACGGGAGTAGAACTAAGAGTCAGAGTCAGTGGAGGTGGCTCGATGATGACGACGGTATCCACTGCCTGGGATCCGCAGGAATCTGTAACCGTCACATTATAGGATCCGGCGGAGAGACCCGAAA
>CAZCAD010000177.1:0-6606 GCA_964496525.1 uncultured Flavobacteriales bacterium
AAAGGCAAGGTTCTTTCTTCAGGCAAGCGAATTATTGTTGCACAAGGAGAAATTATTAATGAAAAGAGCGGTCATCAAGTTGCGATTGCAACCGGTACTTTTAATGCATATCCTTATGAGAAAAGCGGGATATCTTTCGATGATTTCAAGGAGGACTAGAATCACTTTTTTCCATTCAGACTTTACCCCAACATGGACAGTAAGCAGGGTAAATTCCGGTAGTTCCCAACTCCTCGTTTAATTACTCACGGATCAATTCTACTTTAGATTCACTAAGCTAAAGCATTATTCATCGAGTGTCATTGATTTCGATTAGATTTGCAAAAAAACAAGATGGCTCACTTATCCGATAGAGTTAATGAACTCGCCGAATCTGCCACGATTGCAATGTCAGCTAAGAGTCGGGAACTTCAGGACGAAGGAAAAGATATAATCTCTTTAAGCCTTGGCGAACCGGATTTTAATGTTCCGGATTTTATCAAAGAAGCCGGTAAAAACGGGATCGATCAAAACTATTCCAAGTACATGCCCGTAGCCGGCTACATGGATTTAAGGGAGTCCATCTCTGCCAAGTTCAAAAGAGACAATGATTTGGATTATTCGCCCGAGCAGATTGTCGTTTCTACCGGAGCGAAACAAAGTATTGTCAATGCGATACTTTGCTTGGTGAATCCCGGAGATGAGGTGATTATTCCTGCACCTTTTTGGGTGACTTATATCGAACAAGTTCGAATGGCAGGAGGAGTTCCAGTAACGATTGAAACATCTATTGACGCTGATTTTAAAATAACCGCAGATCAGTTAAGAGCAGCAATTTCGGACAAGAGCAGGCTCATGATTTTCAGCAATCCATGCAATCCTACCGGTTCTGCTTATTCGAAAGAAGAATTAGGGTCCCTGGCTCAAGTTGTTGCTGAAACAGAAAATTTCTACGTCATTTCTGACGAGATTTATGAGCACATCAATTTCGTAGGAAAAAATCAAAGTTTTGCGCAATTTCCGGGAGTTTATAATAAGACCATTACCATCAACGGTGTGTCTAAAGCCTTTGCTATGACGGGATATCGTGTAGGATATATGGGTGCGCCGATTGAAATAGCTCAAGCCTGTGCAAAAATTCAGGGTCAGTATACTTCAGGAACCGGATCGATTAGCCAACGCGCAACTAAAGTAGCCGTTGAAGCGGATCCATCAGAAATAACATTTATGGTAGAAGCTTTCCATAAACGAAGGGATTTGGTCTTGTCACTCCTGAAAAAAATTGACGGAGTTAAAACAAATGTGCCTGAAGGTGCGTTTTACGTCTTTCCGGACATCCGCGCGTTTTTTGTGAAAGCCAAGGATGGAAGAGTAATTAATAATGCTACGGATCTGAGTTTATATTTGCTGGATGAGGCATTGGTGGCCCTGGTAACAGGAGAGGCTTTCGGAGATCCGAACTGCATCAGGCTGTCCTATGCGGCATCTGAAGAAGTATTAATTGAAGCAATTTCACGTATTGAAATAGCACTGAACGAATTAAATTAAGTTTCGCATGAGCGACATTAAAAAGAGCTTCAAGTCATTTACCGAAAAAAAGATCATTGTCATTGGCGATGTCATGGTGGATACATATATCAAGGGATCTACCAGCCGAATCTCTCCGGAGGCTCCTGTTCCTGTAGTTCAATTCAAGTCGCGGGAACATCGATTGGGTGGAGCTGCGAATGTGGCATTGAATATTAAGGCGCTTGGGGCTGAACCACTTATTTGCTCAATAATTGGCAAGGACGAGGAGTCCGAACTTTTTCTGAAGCTTATTCGTGAAAATAAACTGAATGCCAAGGGTATCATTGCTTTTGACGACAGAGTCACTACTGTCAAAACGCGATTGATAGGAAATAATCAGCAATTGTTGCGTGTGGACCGAGAGAAAATAGAGGCCCTAAGTTCTTCTGCTGAATTTGCTCTGATCGAAAACGTTAAGAAGATTTGCGAAAAAGAAGATGTCGATGCGATCATTTTTGAAGATTATAACAAAGGGGTATTGACTGAAGGAGTTATTCGAAGTGTGATTGAGTTTGCGAATGAAAAGAATATTATTACGACGGTCGATCCAAAAAAAGATAATTTCTTAACATACCAAAATGTCACCTTGTTTAAGCCAAACTTGAATGAATTAAAGGAAGGAACCAATCGTGAGTTTGAACCGGATGATGAGGACAAAATAATTGATGCAGTTAAAAGCATGAACGAAATATTAAAGGCTGAGATTAATTTGATTACGTTATCGGAGTACGGCCTGTATATCGGGGATAAGAAAAAAAATCTTTTTATTCCTGCCTATGTTCGCAATATTGCTGACGTTTCGGGAGCAGGTGACACTGTTATTAGTGTAGCTACCTTATGTCTGACTGTCGGCCTGACTTTAAAAGAGATTGGTCAAGTTGCCAACCTTGCCGGAGGATTGGTCTGTGAGTACGTTGGAGTTGTTTCCATCGACAAAGTGAAACTGCTCGAAGAGGTACTCGCAATCTAGTCTCTAATTCGAAAGTGCTGTGGGAACGAATGTCAAACCATACAACAAAGAAAATTCTTCAAAAAAGAAAGAGGTCGCTGAGATGTTTGATAATATTTCGGAACGCTACGATTTCATAAATCATTTTTTGTCGTTGGGAATTGACCGCAGTTGGAGAAAAAAGGCGATCAAATTATTGCGCAGATCTCTACCTGATAATCTGCGGGCTGATCATCTGTTGGATGTTGCGACCGGTACAGGAGATTTTGCGATTGCAGCTCTAAAGTTAAATCCAAAAAAAGTGGTCGGACTCGATTTATCCGAGGGAATGTTGGAAGTTGGCAGGAAGAAGATGAAAACGAAGGGTTATGACCATATCATTGAGATGATTCAAGGGGATTCCGAAAACCTTCCATTTGATTCAGATTCATTTGACGGCTTTACGGTGGGCTTTGGGGTCCGAAACTTTGAGGATCTCGAAAAGGGTTTGGGCGAGATGTTGAGAGTTCTTAAACCGGGCGGAATTGGTATTATTTTAGAGTTTTCAAAACCACGGCGTTTTCCTGTTAAACAATCATTCAAATTTTATTCAAAATATGTTATTCCCAAAGTCGGTCGGTCAATCTCAAAAGATAAAGCAGCCTATTCGTACCTCCCTGAATCCGTTGCAGCCTTCCCCGAAGGAAAAGCTTTTGAATCCATTTTAACGAAAGTGGGGTATACAGTTATAATGTTAAAGACCGTTTCAGGCGGAATCGCTACCATTTATGTTGGACAAAAGTCTACGAGAGTATAATTTTTTGACAATTCAAACGTGCATATACCAGATTTGCAAGAGTGTGAGATTAACATCTGCCATATTGATATTTGCCCTCATGGTGATTGGAGGTACTTCCTTTGCACAAAAAGGGAATTATCCGACCTTTGATCATAAGAAATTGCATTTTGGATTCTCGCTCGGTGTTAATACGGCTGATTTTATTTATCAACTCCACGTAGTGGATTCCCTGCTCGAAGATTCTATACAAAACATAACGATCAAACGACAGCCGGGATTTAATTTGGGAATTATCGGTTCCTGGGATATTCATGAAACTGTCCACATACGATTCATTCCTTCCTTGTCATTTCAGGAACGACTTTTCCATTATGATTATATGAAGAATGGGGTTTTGGAGTCTCGTGAGAATCGCTTGGAATCTACCAATCTTGACTTCCCAATTATCTTGAAACTGCGAACGAAACGGATAATCAATTTCGCCGCTTATGCTCTTGGCGGATTGCAATATAGTTTAGACCTGGCTTCTCAAGTCGATGTTGAACAAACAACTGCCGAACCAATTGTGAAGATAATAAAACATGATTTTGCTTACCAGATCGGAGGTGGGTTCGACTTTTGGCTGCCGTATTTTAAGTTTGGTATTGAGCTTAAATTATCAAATGGGCTGCGCAACGTCGCAATTCAGGATGGCACCTTTTTTATGGGACCGATCAATTCACTCAAAAATCGGGTCTGGTGGTTCAGTCTGACCTTTGAAGGATAATTTGAATAATAATGCAACCTCTTAGCCGTTTTATAGGGTGTGTTACGGCCATATATATTACCATTTTTATTGCTGAATTTTATTTGTCCTAAGAGTTGGAGCCAAGCACAATGCTATGGAAAAAATTATCCTCTTTTTGAGCATCGAAAGTTTCATTTTGGAGCGCATTTGGGAGTCACCTACTCCTCATTTCATTACCGAATAAACACCAATCCAAATGAAGGGGACGCTGTTAAACTTGTGAGTATAACGGGAGGCCCCGGTTTCGCAATTCAGGTGCCTATGATTTCATGGAACCCTGCTTACTCTTTCAATCTTCGATTCCATCCTTCTCTATCCTTTCACGAAACCTTATTCGACTATACCTACGAAAGAAATGGTGGATTGGATAACAAGACATTCAGATGGGAAGCAACGAACGTGAACTTTCCGATTCAATTTAAGTTAAATTCAAAACGAATGAACAATTTCGGCGCCTATTCCATGGGTGGTTTAATGTACAGTCGAAATCTGATTAATCAGGAGAAAGTCGAACAGAACTTATCGAGCCCAATCCTCAAAACGAAACCGAATGACTTTTCTTTTAATGTGGGTGGAGGATTCGATTTTTTCTTACCCTATTTTAAGTTTGGCATTGAAATCAAGATGATTTCCGGAATTACCGATATTCTAATTCAAGACAACACTTTCTTCTCATCTCCACTTCAAAGTCTGCGCTCTCAGAGCTGGTGGATTTCTTTAACCTTTGAGGGCTAGGGCACCGCTTACAAGAGACAGCAAATAGTTACCTTTGCCTTCAAAATGATAAAGGAGCTAAATCTGGAGATCCCTGTGGATCTTATCAATGATGAAAAGCATTTGAAACAGCGTGTCCAAAGCCAAATTGGGGCATCGGCCGATCTGCGTCATATACAGATACTCCGAAGGTCTATCGATGCCCGAAGGAAAACGATCAAGTACAACTTGCGTCTTGCCGTTTACCTGGGAGAGGATTATGTCGAAGAAGCAATCGAGTTCCAACCGCATCAAGTGAATGAAAAACCCTCCGTCATGATCATTGGAGCCGGGCCGGCAGGACTTTTTGCGGCGCTACAGGCACTGGAATCCGGATTGAAACCGATCATATTTGAGCGAGGAAAAAACGTCCGAGATAGAAGAAGAGACCTGGCAAAGATCAATAAAGAACATCTTGTTAACGAAGATTCCAACTACTGTTTTGGAGAGGGTGGAGCAGGAACGTACTCAGATGGAAAACTGTATACACGATCGAAGAAGAGGGGAGATGTTCGGCGAATATTAGAATTACTTCATCACTTTGGAGCGCCTAAAGACATAATGATTGATGCCCATCCGCACATTGGAACCAATAAGCTCCCCGCATTGATTGAGGCGATTCGAGAGGAAATATTAAAGTTTGGCGGGCAAATTCATTTTCAATCAAAACTGACGAACCTCTTTGTAGTGGGCGATAAAATATCCGGAATTGAAATTAATGGCGATCGAAAGTTTGATTGTAAGCACTTGATTTTGGCAACCGGGCATTCCGCCAGGGACATTTTCCATTTGTTGCACAATAGCGGAATTAGGATCGAGGCTCAGGCTTTCGCCTTGGGCGTTAGAGTCGAGCACTCACAGTCATTTATAGATAAACTACAATATCACGGTCGTTTAAATGATGAGGTGCTTCCACCCGCCAGCTATTCACTGGTTTGCCAGGTTGAAGAGAAGGGAGTTTATTCCTTTTGCATGTGTCCGGGAGGAATCATTGCTCCATGTGCGACAAATCAAAACGAAGTTGTAACCAACGGATGGTCACCATCTAAGAGAAATAACCCTTATGCCAATTCCGGGATTGTGGTTCAAGTTGAGCCCGGGGAAGTTGGCGATCCTGATGACCCCTTTTCTTGTTTGAATTTTCAAATGAAGGTAGAGCGAGATTGTTGGCAGGGCGCCGGTGAAACCCAAGCCGTTCCTGCACAACGAATAGGAGATTTTATCAAAGGAATTAAGTCAAGGGATCTTCCAAAAACGTCTTATCAGCCGGGAATTGTATCGGTAGATTTAAATCAAGTCTTACCAAAAATGATTACCGACCGGTTAAAAGAGGCTTTTTTAGAGTTTGATAAAAAGATGAGCGGATACATTCATCCTGAGGCTGTTTTACACGCCCCTGAATCCCGCACTTCATCTCCGGTTAAAATTCCACGAAACAAGGAGGATATGCAGCATATAGATATCAAAGGTCTTTATCCGGTAGGTGAGGGTGCAGGCTATGCCGGCGGGATTGTTTCCGCTGCGGTTGATGGAATGAATTGTGTTAAGCAAATAGCGGAAACGTTCTAGTAGCTTTATGAAATCACGGTCGTTTAAAGACCTTCAGACGACAATTCGAATTTTAGGGGGCCTCTAATAACTCCTTATCTTTCAAGAAACCAATGTAATGAACAAGATGCAAGGCATAAATTTTTCTGAATAGCCGTGGCTATTTAGAAAAATTTTAACGCTGTTAGATTGTTTATTACATTGGTTCCTGTACGGTTTTCAGAGTTTTCCATATACTTCTTC
>CAZCAD010000178.1:0-3311 GCA_964496525.1 uncultured Flavobacteriales bacterium
AAAGTTGAATGGTACGTTGACGAAGAATGGACACAGGAAAAATTGGACCAATGGGTCACTGTCGGCAATGGCAAGAAGTCCGAAGTAATGAAGAAGGGTCATGCAAAACGGCTGATAAAAAAGAACAAGGCAAATTATTATAAAGCGGAGTATCGAACGCCCCCCGGATCACATGCGCAAATGGAACCAAATGGCGCAATCGCTTATTATAAAGATGGGAAAGTAAAGATTTCTGCCGGCCTGCAATTCATGCCGGTTTTCCAAAAACAAGTAGCCAAACTTCTGAAAATAAGCAAGGATGATGTCTACATTGAAAACGCATTTTTAGGGGGCGGTTTTGGTAG
Organism: uncultured Flavobacteriales bacterium; assembly: GCA_964496525.1. Lineage (GTDB taxonomy): Bacteria > Bacteroidota > Bacteroidia > Flavobacteriales_D > Crocinitomicaceae > JAKSBJ01. The sequence continues at coordinate 345 of CAZCAD010000178.1, forward strand.
AAAGTCATTCTATCAGGATATCGCTAAAATCGCGCTGATATCAAAATTGATAGGTAAACCTATTCATATTTTTGGTGACCGCACACAGGAATTTCAAAACGGATATTTAAGACCTTCTACACACCATATTATTGAAGTCCAACAAGCAGATAATGGTGAAATTTTGGCCATGAATTATCAACTGGCAACAGACAATATGTTTCTACCGTATTACCCTAAAATTGCTGAAACTATAGCAGGGAGTGATCCCGCTTCTTCTCATGGATCAAGAATAGGCTATTCGATCAAACACCTGAATACAACTTATTGGAAAACGAAATTACCTTTTCAGGTAGGCGCATGGAGAGGCGTAGGAATGTTCGCAAATACTTTTGCAATAGAATCCCTGATGGATGAATTGGCAAGAAAATCTAAAATCGATCCGATTGAATTTCGACTAATGCATCTGCAGGATGATGATGAATTGCATGAACGACAGCGACGGATGCTCAAGAAATTGCAGGTGGAGAAAATCTGGGACAAGGCTTTAAAGAACAATATTGGTCGGGGAATGGCTTGCGCAGAGGATAGAAGAACGCTGGTTGCCAGTGTGGTTGAAGTGTCAATTATTAAGAATCAGATTAAAGTTGAGCGCATCACCACGGTCATCGATCCGGGTAAAATTATCAACCCGGAAGGTATTCGTCAACAGGTTGAAGGAGCTGCAATTATGGGACTTAGTGCGACTTTAATGGAGAAAATTGAAATCAAAAAAAATGCAATTGGCTCAAGCAATTTTCATGAATATCCGGTGCCCTTATTAACGGACATCCCTGAAATTAAGGTGCTGCTGATGGAAAGTGGAGAAAAGCCTTTTGGTGTTGGAGAGCCCCCAATTGCACCAATATCAGCTGCAATCGCCAATGCCGTATTCGATTTAACGGGAAAAAGACTGCGAAATCTTCCGCTCGATTTAAATGAAATCCTTGCTGCCGAACAAGAGAAAAAGGCCATGCTTTATTCCGAGTAAACGGCCTCTTTAATAATTGAAATTGCAAGATCGATTTCTTCTTCGGTAGTTTCCATTCCCAAACTAAGCCTGAGTGTAGAAAATGCTTCGTTTTCATTAAATCCCATTGCAGTCAACACCTGTGATGGCCTCATGTTTGAAGAATTGCAGGCCGACCCATTGGAAATCGCCAGCCTATGGTTAATCCTCATCAGGAAGTCTTCGCTGTTAATTCCTGCTATTTGGATGCAGGTAATATGTGCCGCACGTTCCGATTTTTCTCCAATAACCTTTGCATCAACCTCTGCTTTCAAACCCATTTCAAGTTTGATTCTGAGTTTGTCTACCTGAGATAAATGATAATCTTTTAACAGTTCAACAGCCTTGCCAAATCCCATAATGGCCGGAACATTTTCTGTGCCCGCCCTTAATCCAAACTCTTGAGAACCTCCACGTATAAATCCTCCAAAACCCTGATCTTGTAGTTTTTTGCTTATATACAAGGCCCCGCACCCTTTAGGTCCGCCAATCTTATGTGCCGACACTGAAAGTAAATCAATATTGATTTTATCAACATCTATTTTCTCTTTTCCAATAGACTGAGTAGCATCACAAAAGAAAAAGCAATCATGATCTTCTGCCAATTTCCCAATGCTATCTATCGGCTGTTTGATTCCCGTCTCATTATTAACACTCATTATTGATATCAGTGATTTTTTATTTAGTGCTAAATAATTTTCCAAATCAGCTAAATTGATCTCACCATTCTCACTTACACCCAGATAATTCACGCCTCCTCCCATTTGCTCAATATGCAGACATGTGTTTAAGACCGACGCATGTTCCGTTTTCTGTGTAATGATTTGCTTCTTAATAATTGATTGCCATTCGAAATACGCTTTATGAGCCCAATTGATGGATTCAGTCGCGCCCGAAGTAAAGAAAACTTCGTCAGCTTCTGCTCCGATCAGATCTGCCAATTGTTTTCGTGGGATTTCAATCGCTTCTTTTGCCTCCCAACCATAGGGGTGTGCATGACTGGATGGATTCCCAAAATGAACGTTCATATATGGCAAGACGGTATCTATCACCACTTGTTTCATCGGAGATGTGGCCGCGTAATCCATATAGATGATTTCATTCATTGATGCTAAATTAAGAAGTGAAGAAGATGTTGGCCCTATTTTTATCAAAAAGTCAAAGTTCTTTTGAGCACATCGTCAACAATTTGGAATAAAAGCCAAGAGACACTTTTTTCGATTTTCAATTTAAATGAACAAGCCCGCAGAGCCTCGAGGAATTCTATGGATTAAATAATGTTGCTTAACCTTGAACTTACTCTTTAAATTTTGTTAGATAGTCCACCCTTCTGACAACAAACTTTTTAACTAGGTGAGTTAACAGTCAATTTGACATTACCAGTAAAACTTCTGAACTTGCTGAACTATCGCTTAGACACACAGGAGTGATGAAATAACAAACCCTGCACATCTCACCAAGCAGAAAAGCAATGAATACAAAAAATCTACTACCAGCACTCTTACTCCTCTTTAGCACAAATGCATTCTCTCAAACATTCGATTGGGCTACAAACATCGGTTCAACAGCCAACGATGGCGGTCGTTCTATTGCCGTTGATGGATCAGGAAACGTCTATACTACGGGATATTTTCGAGAAACAGTGGACTTTGATCCAGGAGCCGGAACGTACAGTTTATCTGCTGCCGGTGGTGAAGAAATATATATTCAAAAACTTGATCCTACTGGTAATTTCATCTGGGCAAAAAGGATGGGTGCTACCGGTGCTGATGTTGGCTGGGCCATTGCCGTGGATGTTTCCGGCAATGTACATACTACGGGATACTTTACCGGAACGGTGGATTTCGACCCCGGAGCAGGTACATTCAACTTATCCGCAACAGGGAGTGCGGATATATTTGTTCAAAAATTGGATGCATCGGGTAATTTTTTGTGGGCTC
>CAZCAD010000178.1:3335-6602 GCA_964496525.1 uncultured Flavobacteriales bacterium
TTGGTATCTGATGCCGGTTACGGTATCGCGATAGACGGCTCCGGAAATGTATATACAACTGGCTATTTTTGGGGAACAGTGGATTTTGATCCCGGAGCGGGAACCTTCAATTTAACCTCGGCAGGAGGAAATGACGTATTTGTTCAAAAGCTGGACCCTACAGGTAATTTTGTTTGGGCCAAAAGCATGGGTTCATCATCTACAAGTGATATGGGCCACTCTATTACCATTGATGCCACAAACAATGTATACACTGCGGGACATTTCCAGGGAACTGCCGATTTTGACCCGGGAGCTGGTGTGTTCAACCTAACTGCCGATGCCAGTTTCGATGTATTCGTACAAAAGCTGGATGGTTCCGGCAACTTCATTTGGGCGAAAAGCATGGGAGGGGGATTTAGTGAGATTGCGTATTCAATTGCGGTAGACGGCTCCGGAAATTGCCATGTCACGGGCTATTTCCAGGGAACAGCTGATTTTGATCCAGGAGCCGGAACCTTTAATTTAACTTCACTGGGCAGCAATGACATTTTTGTTCAAAAAATGGACGCAAGTGGCAATTTTGTTTGGGCCAAACGCATGGGATCAACGGCTAACGATTATGGCTATTCCATAACCATCGATGGATTCGGTAATGTGTACACCATCGGATATTTTCAAGGAACGACAGATTTTGATCCGGCAGCGGGAACGTTCAATTTGACATCTGCAGGTGGTTTCGAAGTATTCATTCAAAAGTTGGATCCGGCTGGAGCATTTACCTGGGCCGAGAGAGTTGGTTCAGTAGCCAATGATAATGGCAATTCCATAACGGTTGATGCCTCCGGTAATATATATACTACCGGATATTTCGAAGGAACTGTAGATTTTGACCCGGGTGCAGGCATATTTAATCTAACGTCTTTTGGTACAGAGGACATTTTTGTAAGTAAGTGGGGGCAATGTGTATCTACAAGCAGCACTATAAGTCCGGTAGTTTGTATTTCTTACACAGTACCAAGCGGAGATGAAACCTATACGGGCTCGGGTACTTATTCGGATACCATTGCCAATGCGGCAGGCTGCGACAGCGTCATTACCATTAACCTAACGGTTAACACGGTTGACATAACTGTAGCACAGTTGGGACTTACACTTACGGCCAATGCCTCCGGTGCCATCTATCAGTGGGTAGATTGTGATGCGGGATATGCAATATTAATTGGAGAGACGGGTCAAGTATTTACTGCCTCATCAAATGGAAACTATGCGGTAATCGTAACTGAAGGAGGTTGTGTGGATACTTCGGCATGTTACGGAGTTACTGACGTTGCAATAAATGAACAATTGAATTCAAATATTAACATTTATCCAAACCCTAGCAGCGGCTCTTATATTGTCAACTTAGGTAAATCCTATTCTGACATTTCCATTGCTATCAAAGATGTTTCAGGACAAATAATTGCACTTCAAAAGTTCAGTAATCTTAAAGAATTTGAGATTGAAATTAACGGACCTTCCGGTGTTTACTTTTTGGAAGTTATTACCATCGAAGGATATTCATCAGTACTTAGGATTATTAAAAATAACGATTAGGCCTGTGTCGCAAACTTCAGGAACTATCCTCTTAAGCGGAGAGAGGGGGATTATTTCCATGATCCCACTAAGCGAGGAACCTTGACCAAATTATTCATAAGCTAGCCCCACGGTATTTTCATGTCACCCTCAAACTCACTCTCAAACTGTCCCGGGATTAGCTCGCTTCGCTCGCAGATCCCCTAAACGAGGAACCTTGACCAAATAATACAGAAGGTCGCTACGCTACCGCGTGACTTCGTTTTTTATTGGACCAAAATTGCCGAAGCAAGCTTCGCAATTTTGGTCCAATAAAAAAGTCCTGGCAGAGCCAGGACCTTCTGAATTATTCGCGGAGAATGAGGGATTCGAACCCCCGGTACCTTACGGTACAATAGTTTTCAAGACTACCGCATTCGACCACTCTGCCAATTCTCCGCGCCAAAAATAGCACATATTTCTTTTTTCTCATGCAAATTTTATGGAAAATGGAATCAGGGAGCATCCAGCCTTTAAGGAGCGTCCATTTAAATAGATATTGTAGGCCGTTAAATCAATATTCCAGGGCCAAAGTGGATTAATTACTACCTTTAATTTATTATTAATTCCGTATGAAAAATTTTCTATCCATCCTGCTGATTTTTATATCAGTGAGTTCCTCTGCAAAGCCACAGGCTTATTTTAATTACAAAGTATTTTTTACGCCCGAACATGAGTCATTCGTTTCAACTTCTCTTCAATTTTCCGGAGGAACGTTTAAATATGAAACTACCAAAAGTGGTGATTGGATGGCAAATGTCGAAGTCACACAAATTTTTAGCCTTGACGACAGCATCGTTTTAGTTGACAAATATGAAGTCACCGCCTCATTTAATAAAGATGATGCCGTTGAAGATTTTTATGATGTACGCCGCTATTCACTTCCGGCAGGTGTGTATCAATACGAATTGATTATTAAAGACGTGAACTCCGGTGAAGAAATTACAGCTAAACAAAGCATAAAGATTGAAGAATTTGAAGCTTCAGCCATCAACTTTTCCGATATTGAATTTATCCAGGACGCTGTAAAATCTGACGACAAAAATAATTTTACCAAAAACGGTTTTTTCATCCTTCCTTATCTGACAAATTATTTTCCACCCGAAACTGACAAAATTGCCTTCTACACAGAATTGTACAATACCGCCGCCATCCTTGGTGCGGGAGAACCGTTTCTCTTAACGTTTTCACTTTCAGATTATGACACCGGTCGTTCAATAGAGGACATTTTTAGATTTCAGCGACTGCAAGCGGCAACCGTCAATCCGGTCATTGGGTTTCTGCCAATAGAGAACTTACCCTCGGGCAATTACTATTTGGAAATCACGATGATCAATAAGAATAATGACACTTTAAAAACTGAATCGGTCTTCTTTCAACGCAGAAACGACTTGGTGGTTGAGAATACGATCGACCCTGAAAATATTCAGGTTGATCAGAATTTCATTGCCCAGGTAGGAACAGATTCAATTGAATACTTCCTGAATAGTTTAATGCCAATTTCACCGCGTTTTGAATATGAGTCGATTCGTCATCTGTTGAAGGACGGTGATACTACCAAGATGAAAAATTACTTCTACGCATTCTGGCGCGAAACAGATCCTATGGAGCCTTATGCCGGATGGATGAGATATAAGCTACAAGTTCAGTACGCAGAAAAATTGTTCGGAACAC
>CAZCAD010000179.1:0-6592 GCA_964496525.1 uncultured Flavobacteriales bacterium
AGTGAAATTTATGTCCATTGCCCCCGGGAAGTTTACCTGCGGTATCAAATAGGAAAAGATCGGCTGAAAAGAACTTCTTACAGCTCGAAAATTCAAAATCTTCGTCAATCTTGAACACCTTTATTACTTTACAGAATTCTTTCACCGCTTTCATATATTCCACATCCTCATCTCCGTGAAGCTGCACATAAGAGAACTCCGCTGATTTTACTATCCTTTTCAAGATTTCAATATTCTCATTCACAAAGACACCAACTCTCGGAATCGGTATTGCTGATAAAAGCTTACATAATCGCGATCCCAATTCAACATTCCTAGGCGACATTTCGGAAAAAATCAGTCCTAAAAAATCAACGTCCATTTCGGATATCCCTTTTATATTGTTGAGATTTTGTAATCCGCAAACTTTAACTTTCATAGCTAATATTTTTTATTGATTTTCCGGCAAGCTCAAGAGTTGATACAAGATTGGGGTCTTTTAAAATCGATTCTCCAATCAAGAACCCATCATACCCAGAATCTGCCAACCGAAATATATCGCAGGCCGATTTGATACCGCTCTCAGATATTTTGACAGCATCAAATGGCAATTTTGTGATGAATTCGAATGAAGTTTCTAAGCTGGTAGCAAGTGTATCCAAATTTCGATTATTCACCCCAATTATATCAACGAATTCGTTCAATTTTGACAATTGATCAATTGAATGAAATTCCGTCAGGACCTCCAAACCTATTGACTTTGCGATAAATGCCAGATGTTCAGAATAATAGTCATCGAGTACTTCTGCGATTAACAGAATTGCATCTGCGCCATGTGCTTTAGCCTCGAATATTTGATACTCATCTATAACGAAGTCTTTTCTTAGAATAGGAAGTTGAGTTTGCTTTCGGCTTGCTAACAGGTCCAAGGCTGATCCACCAAAATAGGTTTCGTCTGTCAGAACTGAAATCCCTGCGACCCTTTGGTCAGAATAGAGCTGGATTGTTTTCTCCAAAGCCGGAACCTCAAAATCTCCATGAGAAGGAGATCGTCTCTTGAATTCGGCAATTACCCCAGAACTTCGGATTATCGACTGCTTTAGAGAGACTGTTTCTGATTCAAAGAATTCCATATCAGTCAAAGCAGCAATTGGCTTTTTTAGTCGCAGATCTTTAACTTGGCGTTTTTTATTCTGTACAATTTTGTTAAGTAAATTCATGATTAGTTCGTTGAAAAATGAATGCATTTAGTAATGGACTTCAAGGCACTTTTACACAATAGCGATTGCTCGGCTTTCTGGTAAGCCGCATCAAAATCCAATTTTGAATCCATGCATTGGATACTCAAGGCAGAACTGACCAGAACAACTTGATTTTGTGCTTTGGTTCCTGCTCCTGCTAAAATTGTTTCAAAAATTTGTCTTGCATCGGAAATGCTCTCTCCTCCGTATAGATCATTTTGATCAAGAGATTCCAGCCCCAGCTCTTCAGGATAAATGAGTTGCTCTTTTGATTCTGATAAATAGCTGAATGCTGAAGTTAAACTTACCTCGTCATATCCGTCAAGAGAATGAACAACAGCAAATCTCTTTCTACGTCTTGACAGAATAGACTTATAAATTCGTGCAACGCGTAAATCAAAGACACCGCTCAGTTGATAGTCAGGCTGAACCGGATTAAGGAGAGGACCTAAAAAGTTAAAAAACGTGCGAACACCCAATTCTTGTCTGATTGGTACTAACTTTTTCAAACATGGGTGAAAAAGAGGAGCGTGTAAAAAAACCAGATTGGAATTTTCCAGCTGTCTGTTCAAATTGTCGGAATCACAACGAAAATTGTATCCAATTGACTCCAGAAGATTAGAAGACCCGCAATGCGATGATGCTCCATAATTGCCGTGTTTAATTACCTTATATCCGGCTCCTGCAATTACAATAGCAGTCAAAGTTGAAATGTTGAAGGTGTTCTTGCCATCACCTCCTGTACCGCAAACATCGATGGCATCTCGCGTATATAAATCAGGAATTACGGCCTGTTCCAATAAAGCATTCCGAAAACCTTCGATCTCATTTTCACTAACCGTTCGCATTAAAATACAAGTGATAGCCGCAACAATTTGAGACTGATTCGCTTCGTCATTCACAATTTTTTCAAGCAAGATCTTTGCCTCTGTTTCACTCAAATTCTCATGATTAAATAGCTTTTCTAACAGTGTCTTCATAATTAGATTTTTTAGCGATTTGAATAAAGTTTGAGATCATGGTCTCACCATCTGCCGTCAGAATGGACTCCGGATGAAACTGCAATCCATAAACCGGCAGGTTCTTGATTTTCACGGCCATTACTACTCCATCGTCACTACTGGCAATTTCTTTCATTCCATGCGGTAAAGTCGTTTTATTCACGGCGATGGAATGATACCGGCCCACTAAAAATGGATTTCGAATTCCCTGAAATATTCTGTCTTGCGTGTGTTCTATTTCGCTTGACTTACCATGGATCGGTTTGTCCAGATACTGCAATGAAGCACCCAGTTCTTCGGCGATTGCCTGCATACCAAGACAGATTCCCAAAATTGGCTTTACCTTATGAAATTGACGGACTACCTCCTTAATCAGTCCTGCGTCGGACGGTTTTCCGGGACCGGGTGAAATAATAATTGCATCGAAGGCATACAGCTCTTCCAAGTCAAATTGATCATTTCTTATGACCTGCACTTCGCTCACAAATCGACTTAAAAGTTCTTTTAAATTGAATGTGAATGAATCGTAATTATCTAGTAATGCAATTTTCATTTCTCTCAGACTTTTCTGCGTCTGCTCGTTGGCTGTTTGCGAGCTCAATTGCTCGATTAATAACTTGGGCTTTGTTATAAACTTCTTCTATTTCTTTATTAACTTCTGAATCCATTACGATTCCGGCACCGGCCTGATACTCCAAAATTCCGTCTCGACTCAAGCACGAACGAATCACGATTGCGAAGTTCATATCGCCATTCGCAGCATAATGCCCAATCGCTCCGCCATAATAATTTCTTGGATCCTTTTCTTCCCTGTCAATTAATTGCATGGCACGATACTTTGGTGCGCCACTAAGGGTTCCGGCCGGAAACGCGCCTCCAAATGCATCCAGAGGTCTGGCATTCCGGATACTCCCTTGAACTTTAGATACCATGTGAAGAACATGAGAGAATTCTTGAATTTCTTTGAGTTTTACCGGATTCACGTCGGTGCAGAACTTATTCAAATCATTTCTAGCCAAGTCAACCAGCATGGTATGTTCAGCATTTTCTTTAGTATCAGCCGCCAGTTGTTGGGCAAGCTCATTGTCAACTGCCACATTGCCGGTTCTTTTCGCTGTCCCTGCAATCGGATTGATTTCGGCAATTCCGTCAGATAGTTTGAACTGCGCCTCCGGTGACGCCCCGAATAATCGAGCCTTCTCTAAATTGAAGTAAAACATGTAAGGTGAAGGATTCAGAGCACGTAATTGTCGATAAACCTCAAAGTCATCTCCTTGAAAAGCCTGATAAAACTTACGAGATAAGACCAGTTGGAAAACTTCTCCTTCGGCAACATATTTCTTTGCACCTTCAATTTTTCTTGCGAATTCCTCATCAGACATATTGCCGTCCACGGCTCCCACACAATCAAAGGAAGACAAATAATTCTGTCCTTTAGAAATCATCATTTCGAAATCAGAGAGACCTTTGAATGTTTTAGTCAAAGAATTTTCAACTATCGTTGCGGTGTTTTTGAAATTATCAAAGACCACAACGTATCTGTAGATAACAAAATGAACCTCAGGGAGTTCTTGATTAGAGTTTAATTCGATTTCTTCGAAGAATGAGACGGAATCATAAGCGAAAAGACCGAAAAAGCCATTCAGCGCAGCTAACTCTTTGTTTTCGAACTGAAAATATTCAAAAGATTCATTCAACTCCCCACCATTTGAAATACTTCGCTCCACAACGATTGAATTCTCTGTTCTGATCTTTAGTTCTCCATTGAGCACGCTGATAGTTACCAATGACTCCGATCCAATAAAAGATTTACTATTCGCCTTAGAGTGATAATCTGAACTTTCGAACAATGAAGTTGAGGCATAATAATCTCTAAGATTGAGAAAGGTCCCAATTGGAGTTATTGTGTCGCTGAGTATTTGCCGGCTCTGGCTGTAAATTTTAATCATCTTTTAATTTTTTTTTTTTGAAAATCTGCCCGAATTTTGGGCAATAAAAAAACGGCTCATCGTGAGTACGATAGGCCGTTTGAAAATTATTGAGAATACAAATAGCTAATCCACCCACCATCCAGGAGTAGACCACCAAATTGTATTTACATTTCTAAAATTCATTTTGTCAAAAAGAGATTTCTCACTCTTTTGCTGGAACAAATCTTCTTAAATATTTTTTAATAATCCAAATTAAATTTGGATTATTTTTTTTACCGGACTACCCATTTAGTTCCCTACAGCCTTTACAGAAGGGAGACAAGGAGCCCCCATCGTTCATTTTATTAAGGTAATTGCGACTGATTTGTACCGATTTGCAAAGGTGTGTTCGACACGATTCTTCTGCTCCAAACTCTTTTATGAAATCAGTGATTGTTTATTTTTTCTTCGTCTTATCTTGATTTTGAAAACCAAAGTAAAATCTCAGAACGTGAACTATTCATGCACTAAGGGAGTAAAAGGGTAATCCGTTTATTAAATAATCAAGGAAATCTATTTAGATTTGCTCAGGTGGATGGGACGAACAATAACAAAATCTTCTGGAACTGGCTATCTTAAGCAGTGGGAGATTTGTATACATGATAATTGAGTCTCCTTTTGGGAGACTTTTTTTGTTTTAGCTAATGAAAATTATAGACATAGAACGACCGATTATTATTTCAGGACCTTGCAGCGCAGAGACGGAAGGTCAGGTAATGGAAACGGCTAAACGATTAGCTGCTACCGGAAAAGTACATATTCTGAGAGCGGGTATTTGGAAACCCCGTACACGACCTGATTCTTTTGAGGGAGTTGGAGAAGTTGGATTATCATGGTTGATAAAAGCGGGAGAGGAAACAGGAATTCCTGTTATCACGGAAGTTGCGAACGCACATCATGTTGAACTGGCATTGAAGGCCGGATTTCAAAAACTCTGGATTGGTGCAAGAACCACAGTTAATCCATTCACGATTCAGGAACTCGCTGATTCGTTGGAAGGAGTAAAGGGTATTGAAATATTGGTGAAGAATCCTGTGAATCCCGACGTAGATTTATGGATTGGCGCGATTGAACGATTTTACAGGGCAGGCATCGATGACGTTCACGCCATCCACAGAGGATTCTCTTCCTTCAAATCTGATAAGTATAGAAACGAACCGATGTGGGAAATACCCCTCGCTTTTAAACGAATATTTCCTGAAGTTAAAATGTTCTGCGACCCTTCGCACATTTGCGGAAGACGGGATATTTTATTGAAAGTTTCACAGAAAGCCATTGACCTCATTTATGATGGCTTAATGATTGAATCTCATATCAGTCCCGACGACGCCTGGAGCGATGCCAGGCAACAGATTATCCCGGAGGACCTTGGTCGTTTAGTTGATAGTTTAATTCTAAGGAATGTTAGGATAGATGATCCTATTTTTACCAAAAATTTAGCTGATCTTCGAGATAAAATTGATGGAATTGATCGCGAGCTGATGAAGATGATTGCTTCACGAATGGAGTTGATCGATGAAATTGGAGAGTTTAAGAAAACAAATAACATTACCATTCTTCAACCGGAGCGCTGGGCAGAAATAAAGGATTTACACAACTTACTTTCGGAAGAGTTTCAACTATCAGATAAGTTTATTGAAAAATACCTTGCAGCGGTTCACCAGGAGTCAATTCGAAAACAAACCAAAATCATGAATGGTTAATGAAGCAGTTTGTAGGGAGTGATATCAATCCACAACACTTAATAGCTCCTGCTTCCAAAAGCTACGCACAGCGGGCGATATATGCGGCCACCCTAACTGACTCAACAACAAAAGTTGAACGAATTGGAGACAGCGAAGATGTTAAAAACGTTTTGGAAGTCTGTCGTCAGTTGGGAGGGAAATGCAAGATAGATGGCCAAGACGTTATTATTCGAGGATCTGAATTTCCGAAAGAAGCCAGGTTGAATGTTGGGGAATCAGGTTTAGGAATACGTTTGTTGGGTGGACTTCTGGCTTGTAAGGGAGGATCGTTCGAATTAAAAGGGGAAGGTAGTTTGAAGAAGCGTCAGATGCAGGATTTTGAGCCGATATTAAATCAGCTGGGCGTTGATTTCTCGTCAAACGATGGGAATTTACCAATAAAGATAAACGGTCGTGTACAAGGCGGTTCACTTTCGATAGACGGTGGAAAGAGTTCTCAATACCTTAGTGGATTTTTAATGGGAATGCCTTTGCTAGCGCAGGATTCCCATATTCAGGCGGCCAGGGTTAAAAGCAAGCCATACGTAGATATCACTCTCGACGTCCTGGATAAATTTGGAATACAAATCGAGCGAAACGGATATACCGATTTTCAAATTCGAGGAAGTCAAACCTATCAAAGTCCCGGAGAGATAAGGATAGAAGGTGACTGGAGC
>CAZCAD010000180.1:0-3069 GCA_964496525.1 uncultured Flavobacteriales bacterium
TTTTTCTCCTTTCCGGTATCGGCATCTTCGGTGACATAGGACACTTTGCACTTCCACCATGTTTCTGCATCATCATAAAAATAGATGTCGGCGAAATCGGTTTTGGCGATAGACATCACTTGAAACTCACCTTTTACATACTCACCAACTTCTTTATAGATTCGGGCTTCTGCATCTGTAAAAGACAGAGAGCTAACCAAGTATGGTTCCGTAAGACGCTTTAGTGTTCCGTCCGTAAATTCTTTTGTAAACTTTACTTTAACTGTATACCAACTATTCATAGGTCTATTTATAGGATTAATAATTTGCCGATTGTGAGCATAGATTACCTCGTCTTCTCAAAAAAATCGGGGCTTAAAGGTAGTGTTTTGAAGAGGCCCGAAAGAACTTCAGACCCTCTTAATATTAACAAGAAATCAACGAGATATTAACTTTTGAAATGTACGGAGGGCGGAAGAAGTATGGAATTTGAAATTTGGAACCTGCCTGACGGTTTACCTGCCGAAGGCATGGTAGGCAGGCGGCAAAGGCAGGGTAGGCAAGGTTTGGAATTTGGAATTTAAAAATTCGTGCCTAAGACTCAAAGTTATAGGTTTTTCCATTCCACCAAACACGGTAAGACGACGGTCCCATTTTAAGAACAATGGTATTTCCGGCCAATTGGAATTCTTCAACCCTCGAACGTGTAATTTCAATCTCTTTGCCTCGAACAAAGGCACTTACGCCTCCCCATTGATTTTCATAAGCCATTATACCTCCGTCAATTTGTTCGTTTTTGATAGTTGGAGTACCAAAAATTTGATACACTTCTTCATTATACCAAAGCTTCGTAATTCCTACATCCTGAAAAACAACGAGACTGTCTCTCACTCTTATATTTTGAAGGTCAAATCCTAAATCGTAAGTTACCTCTTCTTTATATACTTTGTGAGATTCAGAGGCATCTTTATAATAAACGAAGTTATTTCCGCATAAGTAGTTGAGCGCATGCTGTGGTTCAGCATCGAGAACATAACCGTTGTCAAATACAACAAATGTTTGTGATTGAGGATCATTAAAGGCGGCTACGTCTTGCCCGCAACGAATGTCAGCTGCTTCATTTGAGCTGAATAGCTCGTAATATTTTCCATGCCAGAAAATCGTATTATTACCCGCATTATCTTTGTAAACGAAGGTATTAGCACCGACTTCGGCTCCCCTGAATGGATAGTTTCCAACTACCATTGCTACCTCATGAATTTCATCTTTGTAGTAAAATTTAAGATAACCTCCAATGGCATCCTGAAATAAAACGATGCTGTCATTATATGTATAGCCTGTTGCGCTTGCTGTCAAGATATGGCGGACTCCCTGATCGTAAACTCGCAGAACAGAAGCTGTTACTACAATAAAGAGATTGTCGGTGTTATGGATTGCGCTGAACGTTTGTGCCATCTGAACTCTCTCTCCATTATAATGAATATAAACGTCTCCTTTTGAGTCCACATAAGAAACGAACTTATTGTTCACATAAACGTCTTCGGTTTGCTGGTAATAAATTTGCTGGAAACTGCCTCTCACGAATTGATACAAGCGTTGATTAACGTCAGAAAAGGCGTTTATATCCTGAGCTCGCCCCCCGAAGGTGATTAAGAGAATTAAAGAGAGCAATATGATTCTGTAGAACTTCAACGGTTTCAAATGTAGGAACAAAAAAAATGCCACATCGCCCTTTTATGTCGATGTGGCATTAAAACTTCTTTTTTATCCAAATATTATGTCATCCAAAAAGTTTACGATCCGCCAATCTGGTTCTCGTCTGCGACGAGGATCAACCTTATTTCGTGCCTCCGGACGCCAACACGATTCTAAAAGTAAACATTTCCTTATTTTTGGCGATGTCAGAAAAGCACAAAGTCGTTGACAGTTCACAACCCACATGCGTCACATTTACCCTCCTTGCTTGGGTTGTTCATCAGAAGGATTTACGCAGAAATTCTGGATGCCAAGTGGTGAAGGGTGATGCATTTTTGGTTTGCCAGCGCGAAGGCGCTGAAGAAAATAGGTTGTCGTCGCGGACGAGAAGCAGTCTTGATTTGACTCACGATTCATTATACTATCACATAATTCATCGAGCCTGTCCTGATCGACAGCATCGGGATATCAATTACATTCCTTCAGCCATTTCAACAGCATTGTAGACATTGGCTACCATTCCGGTTCTTGATAATGTCTTAAATTTCACGATATCTCTTGTTCCGGGCAAGTAAACATCCTGCTCACCTAAATCTTGTCCTGATTTAAATATGATATCCTTGATTTGAATCATTGTTAATTCAGGGTAATAGGACTTTAGCAAAGCCGCCAATCCTGCTACCATTGGTGCAGCCATTGAGGTTCCTTGAATAGCAGCGTAGTCGCTTTGCGGAACAGTAGAGTAAATTTCAAGTCCCGGAGCAAAAATGTCAACCACCTTACTACTATAGTTAGAAAAAGAAGCAGCAAGTCCAACACTGAACTTTTTCGTCTTCCCTTTCTTTTCTACATACTGAGCCTTTTCGAATCGAGTTGAAGCTCCAACCTCAATCCAGTTGGTAAATCTCTTATCCATTCCCGAATATTGTGGTGCCGGGAAGTTGTCATTTTTCTCAGTATCCATGTTCGAGTTTCCAGCTGCATGTATCAAAAGAACTCCTTTTTCCTCGGCATATCTGATTGCTTCTATTACGCCTTCGGGATAAGAAGTATATCCTTTTCCAAAACTCATATTACATACTTGAGCTCCGTTATCAACTGCATATCGAATTGCAAGCGCAACATCCTTATCTCTCTCGTCTCCGTCAGGAACTGCGCGTACGGACATGATTAGAACGTTATTCGCGACACCGTCACCTCCAATACCGTTGCCACGAAGAGCGGCGATAATTCCGGCACAGTGTGTTCCGTGGAAAGCATCAGGTCCTTCTACATCATTACATCCATAGTACTTATCATTAAAATCTCCCGGATTATCTCCAATAATTGTTCTGCCGTTGAGTTCAGGATTGTAATGATAATTTAGATTTCCACTGAAGTAGTCAATCGCTCTTT
>CAZCAD010000180.1:3089-5667 GCA_964496525.1 uncultured Flavobacteriales bacterium
CTCGCTTGAGACTGAAACCCATAGACATCAGATTTGACATGGTTTCCGCCGCCTCCACCAACTCTTCATTATCAGCCTTCTTCATTTTCTTCAAATCCTTGAGCGTATACTTAAGCCCACCATTGGCCATTTTACAAATCTCATCTGCAGCCTCAGC
Organism: uncultured Flavobacteriales bacterium; assembly: GCA_964496525.1. Taxonomy (GTDB): domain Bacteria; phylum Bacteroidota; class Bacteroidia; order Flavobacteriales_D; family Crocinitomicaceae; genus JAKSBJ01. The sequence goes on from CAZCAD010000180.1 coordinate 3,247, forward strand.
TTTCTCAAGAACCTTTTCGTATTGAGCAAGGCTTGAAGTAGAGCTGGCTCTTTCGGCATCGACTTTCTCTTTACACTCTATGTATAATTTGAACTCATCTTTGTCGCCATCAGCTATATCGGCCAATTCTTTTCCTTTATATTTTGTATCCAATCGCGCATAAATTCTGGTTAATTCTAATTGCGCATGTTCGATATCCTCGCCGTCGGGATTACCTAAAAAGCTCCATCCATTCACATCATCGATGTACCCATTTTTATCATCGTCAATTCCATTATCAGGAATTTCATCCTTGTTCACCCATATTCTTCCCTGTAAATCCTGATGTTCTATATCAACACCGGAGTCAATTACAGCGACTATAACCGTTTGGGACTTTTTTCCTTCCAACAAGTCCTTGTAAGCCTTGTCAGTACTCATTCCCTGATCCTCTTTATTATACCAATTCCTGATCTTATCAGTCTTCTTCTGCCTGGCCTTCTCTTCCTTGCTCATTTTTTGAGCATTTATGCTAAAAGGTCCTAGAAAGAGAGCAATCAGTAATATGTTCCCAATTCGTTTCATTTGCTGCGTTTTAGTTTGGATAAAAGTAAATTAATTTTTCCAATCGATTTGGGTGTATTTCATAAAAGGTAAAATCTTGGGATGGTCGTACGAAAAATAATGTAGCTTTAACTAAACCAATTGAGCTAAATTTGCGTCATTAGTGTTGAACCCAATGTGTTCCGAAAGCTGAATGAGACTAGTTCTAATTATCATATCGCTCTGCATCTTACCCATGTCCTGGAGTCAAAAACCAGGCCAGGGAGAGAGTTTATCCTTTCAGCATTATAAATCATCCAGTCCAAATAAGAAGACCAACTTTGCGGTAATTGGTGATGTGACAGCCCTTCAAAACGATAGAGACATTCTTTATAAGTCGCAAACGAACGGTTGGAGTTTTATACGCTGTACATCTTTAAAAATCAGCGAACTTCTTCAAAGTGGGGTCGTGAAGCAAATCTATTTCACCCCCTCACGACCGGCAGTTTTAAATGATACCATGAGAATAGTACAAAACGTTGATTCTGTACATTCGGGATATGGACCCTTAATTTCCGGCTTTACCGGTAAGAATGTTATTATGGGCTATGTAGATACGGGTATTGATTTCAATCATGCTGATTTTAAGAATGCCGACGGATCGACAAGGGTTTTATATTACTGGGATCATACAAAGCCTTATGATGCAGTTTTGACACCATTTAAGTATGGATATGGTCAAGTATGTGACAGTGCTGCAATTAATTCCGGTGGCTGTACCTCTCTCGATAACAATGCACATGGAACAACGGTTTCCGGTACAGGTTCAGGAAATGGACTGGCAACTGGGAGTTTTAAAGGCGTGGCACCCGATTGTGATATAATAATTGTTGAATCAAACTTTTCCGCCGCCAACTGGACATTGACTGTAGCTGATGGAATTGATTTTATTCTTTCAATGGCTGATACTTTAGGTAAACCGGCGGTAGTAAATACAAGTATTGGCGATTATATTGGAAGTCACGATGGCACCGATCCGGCAGGTCAGTACGTCGACAGTTTATTGAATGATATGCCCGGTAGAATTGTTGTTGCGGCGGCAGGTAATTCAGGGAATCAGGGAAAATACCATGTAAATGCGACGGTCACTTCTGACACCTCATTTTGTTGGTTCGAAGTAAATCCGTCTTCAGCGTTCGGTGGTGATGCGGTTTATTTTGATCTATGGGCTGACACAGTCGATTTTAAGAACGTTGAATTCGCTTTAGCAGCAGACAATCAGGCTCCTTTTGAATTTAGAGGCAGAACACAATTTATGAAAATCGATACCATGCTTGATGTCACCTCTTATGATTCGATAATGGTCGCCGGAAATAAACTGGCCGCGGTAGAGCTTTACTGTGAAGAAATAAATGGTGTCTATCATATTGAAATGTTGATCAATATGCCTGATTCTAACCTGTATTTGTATCGCTTTGAAACAACCGGAGCCGGAGAGTATGATTTATGGTCTGGTGCATGGCTCGGAATGTCCAATATTAAAAGTACAGGTTTGCCATCAACAGCTACCTTTCCGCCCATTGCCTTTTACAATCCACCTGATACACTCAGGACCATTGTAAGTTCCTGGACTTGTTCACCGAGTACGGTGACCGTTGGAAATTTTCAAAATCAATGGGATTATATTGATTACAATGGTAACCCATTCAGTAGCGGTGTTGTTCCCGGAATACTGAGCGTCAATTCTTCGAAAGGACCTAATCGCCTTGGTGTGGTAAAGCCCGATGTTTGTGCTACCGGAGACCTGATTTTGTCGGCTTGTCCTCTATGGCTTTCGCCTTCTCTTATCGCTTCCAATCCGGATATGATGGCACCGGGAGGAATGCACGTTCGTAATGG
>CAZCAD010000180.1:5682-6588 GCA_964496525.1 uncultured Flavobacteriales bacterium
AATGGCCTCACCTGTAATCGCCGGAATTGCAGCTTTGTATCTTGAGAAATGTCCTAATTCAACTTTCCAGGATTTTCTTGACGATTTACACGCATACGCCTACGAAGATTCATTCACGGGCTCAACGCCTAATTTTGGCTACGGTTATGGAAAGGTGGATGCTTTTTATTTACTAAATCAAACCAACTTCCCGGTTACGGTAACAGGCGATACTTTGATCTGTGACGTTCCTGGAGTTTATACAACAGTTGAGGGTGGATTTAGCAGCTATGAATGGCACAACGGCGAGACAGTTGATCCGATTATAATCAATATTACAGATACGGTTTCTGTCACAGTTACAAATGCTCAAGGATGCAAGGCAAATTCAGACACACTTTATGTCTTTAAAGGTGAAGTTCCTGACGACCCGATTATTAATGCTATCGGCGGAGGATTAATCACTATTCCTGCAGATTCATTTATCTGGTACTTCAACGGCGATACCATTCCGGAATCAAATTCTCAGTACTGGGATCCCGATACAACAGGAAATTATTGCGTTGAGGTATTTAGTGCAGATGGTTGCTCTAAAAAATCGACCGACTTCTTTATCGACATGTCAACAATCATTGAATTGACGCAGAATGAATTTGTGATCTTCCCGAATCCATTCCAAACTCATATTCGTATTATTAAGAGTGATTTTTATGATGTCCATGTCGTCATCGCAACTATCGCCGGAAAAAAGGTTTACGATTATTCTGAAATAGAATCTAATCAGCTATTTGTTGAAATTCCTCTGGAACATTTGGCTGATGGAGTTTACGTACTGAGTTTGTATTACGACAATAACTTCAGAACCTTTAGACTTATTAAAGAGTAGTCTTTTTCTGTCAGAACGATTTCCAAGCCTATTAATTTCTT
>CAZCAD010000181.1:0-6569 GCA_964496525.1 uncultured Flavobacteriales bacterium
ATGTATAAGAGCCAGGTGGTGTGCTCTAAAAGAAATTAAATAGAACATAGATGTTAGACAATAATAATAGACATTTCCATTCAATCTATTATCTAATAGCGTAGCGGTCTATCATCTAAAATCTAGAAAAAACATGTCTGAAATAGTCGTAGGATTAGATATAGGAACCACAAAAATTGCATGCATTGTCGGTCGGAAAACAGAACATGGTAAAATCAAGATTTTGTCTATGGGCAAATCTGACAGTGTCGGTGTTACTCGTGGGGTCGTTTCAAATATTGAGAAAACAGTTCAGTCCATAAAGGCAGCAGTTCAGGAAGCGCAAGAGCGAGTTGAAGGAGGAGAATTAATCGTGCGAGTGGTTAATGTTGGAATTGCCGGACAACATATTAGCAGCCTTCAGCACAGAGGAATGTTGATGCGTGATGATCTGGAAGTTGAAATTTCTCAGCTGGATATCGATAACCTGGTTGAAGACATGTACAAACTCGTAATGCAACCCGGAGAAGAGATTATTCATGTTTTACCCCAAGAATATATAGTTGATGCTGAGCAGGGGATAAAGGACCCCATTGGAATGGCGGGCATTAGACTTGAGGCCAACTTTCATATCATAACCGGACAAATTGCTGCTGCCAAAAATATCAAGAAATGCGTTGATAAAGGCGAATTGGAGGTGGACGAAATGATTCTTGAACCACTGGCTTCATCAGAATCTGTTCTGAGCGAGGAAGAAAAAGAAGCGGGAGTGGTATTGGTTGATATTGGAGGTGGAACAACAGACGTTGCCATTTTTCAAGATGGAATTATTCGACACACAGCGGTTATTCCTTACGGTGGAAACATCATTTCAAAAGATATTAAGGAAGGTTGTACCATTATGAAAAAGCAGGCTGAAAAGCTTAAAGTGAAATTCGGATCGGCACTGGCGAGCGAATGTCATGCCAATGAAATTGTCTGTATTCCAGGAATAAGAGGGCGCGATCCTAAAGAAATTTCAGTACGTAATCTGGCATCGATTATTCAAGCCAGAGTTGAAGAGATTATAGAACATGTCTATTTCGAAATCAAGAACTCCGGATATGAGAAAAAATTAATCGGAGGAATCGTGGTAACGGGTGGAGGAGCACAATTGAAGCACATTACGCAGCTTTTTGAGTACGTAACCGGAATGGATACCAGAATTGGCTATCCAAATGAGCATCTGGATTCTACAACCGCAGTTGAAAATATTACGAGTCCGATGTATGCGACCGGAATTGGTCTTGTGCTAAAAGGATTTCAGAATTCGCACAGAAATTCAGAAGCATTCGTAAACGCAACGGCCGCTAAAAACCATTCCACAAAAACAAAGGGAAATTTCTTTGAAAAGATATTGACAAGAAGCCGAACCTGGTTTGAAGAAGAAGACTAAATACTAAAATACTCAATACTCAATACTCAATACTCAATACTCAAATACTAGATACTAAAATACTCAATACTAAAACCAACGATTATGGAATTTGATATACCAAAAGACCAGAGTTCAATCATCAAGGTGATCGGAGTTGGGGGCGGCGGGGGCAACGCCGTCAATCACATGTACAATCAAGGTATTAAGGGAGTGGATTTCGTCGTCTGCAATACAGATCAGCAGGCATTGGACATTAGCCCTGTTCCTGTCAAAATACAGTTAGGGTCGAGTCTGACTGAAGGAAGAGGAGCAGGAGCAATTCCTGAAATCGGAAAAAATGCAGCCATCGAAAATATTGATGACATTCGCGAAATATTAGAAAACAACACCAAAATGGTCTTCATTACTGCCGGAATGGGCGGTGGAACCGGGACTGGAGCAGCACCCGTAATCGCCAAGGTCGCCAGGGATATGGGAATTCTTACAGTCGGGATAGTAACAATCCCTTTTGGTTTTGAGGGAAAGAAGAGGAAGGAGCAAGCCGAAATAGGTTTGGACGAAATGCGGAAAAACGTCGATACACTGTTAATCATTGCAAATGATCGATTGAGAGAAATGTTCGGCAACTTATCGCTTGGTAATGCATTCGCTCAAGCAGATGAAGTTTTGTCAACCGCGGCGAAAGGAATTGCTGAGGTTATTTCAGTCACAGGATTAGTCAATGTTGACTTTAATGATGTTAGCACAGTGATGAAGGATAGTGGTGTTGCAATTATGGGATCTGCCACAGCTGAAGGAGAAAACAGAGCAGTTGAGGCCGTTCAGAAATCACTGAATTCACCACTGTTAAATGATAATGATATTGAAGGCGCCACCTACGTTCTCCTCTATATTACATACGGAACTGAGGAAATTCTGATGGATGAAATTGGAGCCATCACCGATTATATTCAGGAAGAAGCAGGTTCAGAAGCCGACGTTATTTGGGGACATGGGCTGGATGAGAGGTTAGAGGCCGGAATCTGTGTAACAATTATTGCTACAGGATTTAATAGCCAGCCGATTTCAGGACTTGAAAAAACACCGGAGCAAACAGTGGTTGATCTGGATAAAGAAGACGTTGCTACAATGATATCTCAGCCTATTGAGACACCGCTCGAATCTCCGACGCAGAGCAACACCTGGCAGGAGACGACCGAAGAAGAAGAAACGCCGTACATTAAGACAACCGAAGAAATGATAGCCGATATTGGAGATGCTAAAGAAGGGAAGGCTGATCAAGGGCATAATTCTGAAATGGAAGAAGAAGAACCTTTCATAAAGGCTGAAGAAGAGGAAGAGGACAAGCAACGAGAAATAAACTGGAGCTTTACATCCGAATCAATCCAAGAATCCGACTCCACCGAGACTCCGTCGGACAAGGATGAGAAGGACGAGGAAGTTGTCAAGCATTACCTCGAAGATGACTTTGAAGAAAAGGTTGAAATAACAGATGGCGTCAGTAAACAAGTTCTATCCGCTGAAGAGCAACAGGAAAGAGCGAAGGAGAGAATGGATCGGATTCAAGATTACACATCTAAGCTCAAATCCTCAAGCGGGATTTCGGAGCTCGAAGACGAACCGGCATATAAGCGCAAAAATATAAATGTAGATGACGTACCTCATTCGTCGGAGGAAACGATGAGCAAATTCACGCTTTCCGAAAAAGATGAGGATGATGAAGAAGACACTGGTCTAAAGGAGAATAACTCCTTTCTCCACGACAACGTGGATTAACCCAGTGGTTCAAATTTATAATTGAGTTGCAATAAAAATGCAATTATGAATTTAAACCACTAACCCATTATTTGAGTCAGAAAAATGCTCTTCTCGCTTCTGTGAGAGGGGCATTTTTGGTTCTCCGCTCGTTCTGATTGGAATCGGGACTCGGTCGAAATGACAATCTCTCTTTGAAGCATTGTCATTTCGAGCAAAGTCGAGAAAGCTCTTCCCCCGATTTGAAGCTTCGAATAGCAGGATTTTACTAACTTTGCCCTCCTTTCTAATTGATCGTAAATGAGTCTGACAGAACGAATTAACAACGACATAAAAGAGGCGATGAAAGCGCGTGAGCAAGATAAGTTGACCGCTCTTCGCGATATTAAGTCTAAATTACTGCTCGAAGCAACGTCAGGCAGCGGTAAAGAGATTTCTGAAGAGACGGAGAATAAGATCGTTTTAAAACTATATAAACAGCGAATGGACACGCATAAAGTATATGTGGAGCAGGGAAGAGAGGATTTAGCAGCGGCTGAGAAATTTGAAGCAGAGATTATCGCCGAATATATGCCGGAGATGATGGGAGAAGAAGAAATTAGAAAAGTTGTTCAAGATAAGATTCAAGCGATTGGAGCAAGTGGACCTCAGGATATTGGAAAGGTAATGGGACCAATTATGGGACAGCTAAATGGAAAAGCAGACGGGCAGGTGATCTCAGAGATCGTTAAAGAAGAATTAAATAAGTAATCAGTTTTAGAATGAGTACCGAAGTGAACATATCAGCTGTAGATATCGGATGCAGATTCAAAGGAAGCTATAGTGTTTCTGATGAGTTTGTTCAGTTGCTCGTTTCACTTTATAAAGACGTTAGTACTTTTAATGCAGACCAATTTGCATCCTTTGGCTTAGAAGAAATATATGCCTATTTAAAAGGAAGTCACGCTTATTATATTGGGGATTTGATGCCTACGATTAATGAACAAATGAGAGCAGTTGAAGGACAACATAAAGATTCGGCCTCGATTGAAAGACTTAAGCAATTCGTTAAAGCCTATAGAGCTGAACTGTACGAGCATATTGAAATTGAAGAACAGGTCATTCTGAAATTTGTCCATGATATTTTAGATGGGAACTACGATCAAGGGAATCGAGACTTCTTCTTCAACCATTTTCTTCATACCCATAATGATGAAATAATTTCAACGCTGGATGAAATTCGTTCGGCAGTTGAAGACTCAGAAGACGACATCGCAAATGACCTGAAAGTTAAATCTCTTTTCGAAACTCTGAATTTGCTAAAACGCGATCTTGAGATCCACAATTTAATCGAAGATGAGGTATTCGTCTTAAAGACATTGGATTTCGTAAACACGAATTTTCCACACCAAACGGTCTGATGAATACTAAAGTTATCATAGTTCTGGCGACCATTCTGTGCTGTCTTTGCTGCTCAGTCATATCGCCTACAGGAAAAGGATATAAGGAAATCTGGTATAAAGACGTATCTCCGGTTGAGACAGATAACTATAATATCCGTTTTTTCGATATGCATTCACAAGAGGATTTCTGTCTTGTTCGAGCTGAGATCGTGAACAAAACGCAGGACTTTTTAACCTTAGAACGCTCCGAAACTACATTTACGATTGATGGAAATTCTCAAAACCTTGCACCGAAAAAATGGCTTATAAAACCGCTGGCTACAAAGAAGGTTGTATTAAAGACGGCACCCATGCCGGGTCTTCCGGCTGAACAGGTTTCAGTGGTCTTTCGAGGTTTGAGCACGATTCCGGTCAAAGGCGCACTACCTGATTTAGAATCATATCAATTACCTGACACCAAGAAGATTATTTCCACGGACAATTTAACCGTAAAATTGACTCGAATGTCAAAGAAAACGAAGATTACAGAATGCACCTTCGAGGTAAAAAATATCGGTAAAGAACCGGTGCTTTTCGATCACACCAGGGTAACATGTACAGCTGAAGGAAATGACAATAACTGGCCAACTAAAGGCGCAACAAAAGGGTATCGGGTTCTTTGGCCGACCAAAGATGTAGGTTTTCACCTATCTTTTAGCATACCCGGACAAATTGTCGATATGCAATTTGCAAATATGCTTATCCACTGGAATGAAGCCTTCATTGTTTCATCTTTAGTCGATGAAGAATCAACTGAATTCTTACTGGAAATGGACTTGGGAAAAACAGAAGGCAAGAACTAGTGCTCTAATTAATAAATACGCATCTGTATTTCACTCCTCTTTTTCCTTTCTAATTCGTTAAAATTTTAAGTCGTCCGGATCTATCGGGATGCCTGAAAATTTTGCCTCTTATAAAGAAAAAATAGAAGCAAAATTTACAGCCACTTATTTACTAATTAAAGAACTAGACTATTTTTTTACAGCCTCTTATTCAATAAATCTTCTTTTTCGGAAATCTTATGGAGATAAGGATTCGTTTCAAGCGATTGCATTAACTCAAGATGCCCCATATGGTGGCAATCAGAACCAATTACGTCAATCCAGCCGCGATCAATCAAAGCTTGGGCCATCTTCCTAACCGGTGGACCATATTGACCCGATAGCGAATTAATATTTAGCTGAAGAAGGACCCCGCGGTTTCTATAATCCTCAATTTTGTCCCACTGATTAATGTAGAAAGGATATCGTTCCACATGAGCAAGTATTGGTTTATATCCGTTAGTGAAGAAGTCAAAAATCGTTTCCTTGATAAGAGGAGGTTCGTTCGAGAAGGACAGTTCAAACAGTACATAATTATCGCCAAAAGTTAGAATCTCCCTTTTTTCAATCAAATTCTGAAGATGGTAATCCAAATAGTATTCGGCCGCTGCCTCAATTTCAATATTCAGGTCATTTGCTTTGATTGCTTTTCGAACATCCTCCAATCCTGATAAAATTATTTCCGGCGTGTTTTTATAGAAATCGCTCATAATGTGAGGAGTAGTGATCACCTTTCTAAAACCGAGTTCCGAAAAACGCCGAATCATGTTCATGGAATCTTCCATTGACTTGGAGCCGTCATCGATTGCCGGAATCAAATGCGAGTGTAAATCCGTACCCAGAACCGAAAAATCCAATGGATTCAGATTCGGTTTTGAGGAGAATAAATTTTTGAGAAATCCCATCAATACTAAAGAAACGAAAAATAAGTAGCTTGACAATGTTAAAACATTGCCATCCTGAACTTACCTTTAGGATGTATTAATTCGTACCAAAGTTTAGCACATTAATTGTTATCTTAAAACTATGAATAAGAGACTAATAATCGCTTTTCTAATAGCCGGGACATCTTCTTTTTCGCAGATTGAATCCCTGGTGCTAAATCTGGAAACGGCCGAAAAACTTTCGTCCCTTCCTTTGCATTGTGTCTCAGTGGAGTATCCTAACAAACTCAAT
>CAZCAD010000182.1:0-6563 GCA_964496525.1 uncultured Flavobacteriales bacterium
TCTCAAATCCAACCGGACATTTCAGTGGCTCGTAATCGTACATATTAATGTTGTCTGTTGTATTTTCGGTTAACACATACGAACCATCTTTTTTTATTTCAGCCGGAGGGTAATCGACTGTTTTTTTTGTAGAAGTTGAAGCGGAGGATTTAGTTGTAGATTTTGACGATCCGCAAGCAACAATAACCGGTAGACCCAGAGAGGGAATGAAGGCGTCTTTCATCCGCTTAAGATAACAAAATCAATCTTACTCAGCTCGAATTTACTTCCGTATGACTTCAAAGATATTCTTCTTTTCTTCACCAATTTGAAGGAAGTAAATTCCTTTTGCCTGGTGATTCTGGTGTAGTGATTGCTAAAATCTAAATCGAAGATCTCATCCGCGCTCCGGTAATTTTAAACAACCAGAGTTTGAATCTGTAGAACAATAAATACATCACCGGAATCACAATCAATGTCAGAAATGTCGCGAATGACAATCCGAAAATAATTGTCCAGGACATCGGTCCAAAGAACATGGTATTATCACCGCCCAAATAGAAATTCGAATCATATTCGGTAAGTAGGGTTGTAAAGTCGATGTTTAGTCCAACCGCGAGTGGAAATAATCCAAGTACTGTTGTAATCGCTGTCAACAGCACCGGTCGCATCCTGGTTTTACCCGCTGCGATAATGATTTGAATAAGGTCCGGAACACTTAATTGGTCAAATTCGCCCATGCCGAGTTCATCACGTTTCCGTCCACGCAAGATATTGGTGTAGTCAATCAATACAATGGCATTGTTCACCACTACCCCGGCGAGCGATATTATCCCGATCATCGTCATTATTATGACAAAGTCCATTTGGAAAATCACTTCTCCCATCAACACACCAATCAAACTGAAGATTACCGCGAACATGATAATTACCGGCGAGCTGAAGGCGTTGAACTGGGCTACAATCACCAACAGAATAATGAAGAGCGCAATCAATAATGCCTTGGACAAGAAGGCCATTTCCTTGGCCTGTTCTTCCTGTTGACCCGTAAAGGAATACTCGATTCCGCCGGGTATTTCGTGGCCCGATGCGTATTCGACCATCAAGTCTTTTAACTCTTGTACAACCTCATTTGGGTTTTCGCCTTCGGAAATATTAGAATAACAAGTTACCACCGGAATTAGATCCTTATGCACTACCGAGCTATAAGATGTTGTTGGCTCAGGCTCTTCAATTAATGATCGAATCGGTATGCGAAGAAAAAGTCCCTTATTATTCATAAAGGTGATTTTCTGATTCAACAATTGATCAATATCATTTCTATCCTCCTGATTGAAACGAACAGCAATATCATAGGTTTTATCACCTTTTTTATAGGTAGAAATATCTGAACCGAAAAGTGCTGTACGTATGGTGTTGGCTATCTGAGAGGTGGAAGTGTTGAACAATCGCGCCTGTTCGCGATCAATAGTAATTGCCAATTCGGGTTTCCCCGTTTCTACATCGAGTTTCAGTTGATCCACCCCTTTTACATTTTTACGATCAAGGAACAGTCGAATGGATTCTGCCTCTTCGATCAGTTGATCATAATTGACTTCACCACTAATTTCAATATTAATTGGAGCCCCTTGCGGTGGACCCTCCTGATTAGGCTCTACTGAAACCTGAACGTCAGCAGGGAAGCGATTTTTCAAACCCCGTGAAATTTCATCTTTTATGTCAGAGGTTGAATATTTTCCCCGGTTTTTAAACTCCGCAAAATTGATTGTGATACGACTTCGGTGCGGTGTGTTTCCCATTACCGGTCCCTGAGCCGGATCAGATGTGCCCGCTCCAACCTGGGCGATGATTGACTGAATGATCCACTGATCAAAATCTTTACCAACAGTATCGGCTATGTACTCCGTGAGTATTTCTTCATCCAGAATGCGTTCAATTTCCTTCGTCGTCTCATTTGTCACATTGATATCGGTACCAATCGGATGCTGAATAAAAATGTTGACATATTTCGGCTGACCTTCCGGAAAGAAAAGAACCTTGGGGGTAAAAATTCCAACAAAAACGAAGGACATAAAGAGCATTCCAATTGTGCCCAGAAAAAACCCAATCGGTCTTCTTTTTGCCAAAGCGAAGTTTAAAATCTTCTCATATACACGTTCAAGTGCCGGTAAAAATTTCCGCTGAAACCATGCCGTAGCCGGGTTCAAGACGAACATACTGAATACAACCAAGAATCCAATAATTAGGAATATATTGCTCCATCCTGCGCTGACCGGAATTAGTAAAAGTCCGAAGACAATGAATATACCCGACCAAATCAGCGGTTTTTTCTTTTCCCCGGCCCCATGATCCACTCTCATCCACATGGCTGTTAGGACTGGATTAATAATTAAAGCGACAAATAAGGATGAGCCAAGTACGATCATCAATGTCATTGGCAGGTACTTCATGAATTCACCCATGATTCCCGGCCAAAGAGCCAATGGTATAAAGGCACCCAAAGTTGTAGCAGTAGAGGCAATTATGGGCCAGGCTACCTCGCCAACTCCCTTCTTTACTGCGTAGAATGGTTCATGACCTTCTTCCATTAAACGTTGTACGTTCTCCACAACCACAATTCCGTTATCCACCAGCATTCCGAGAGCCAGCACCAGAGAGAACAATACCATTACGTTTAATGATACTCCCATTGAAGATAGAATCAAGAATGACATAAACATCGAAAGTGGAATCGCAACTCCAACGAAAATTGCATTTCTCAATCCGAGGAAAAACAGCAATACTCCAACCACGAGGAGTACGCCGAAGATGACCGAATTCACAAGGTTGTCAACCATTTCACGTGTTTGACCGGACTGGTCATTGGTCACTGAAATATTTACTCCTTCCGGAATAATTTTATTCTTCTTGACATCGGCGAGAAGAGCATGAATTTTATCAGAGGCATCGAGAAGGTTTTGCCCCGATCTTTTTTTTACATCGAGCATGACCACCGTCGCGCCTCGCTCACGAGCATAGGAAGTCGTGTCAGCATCCGCGAAGGTAACCGTTGCAATGTTTTTTAGATAGACCGGCTTATAATTCTCCTGCTTGACGATTACGTTCTCAATTTCCTCGGCCGTTTTAAATTCACTTTCAAATTTTATGGTTCGCCTGGTTTTTCCGTCCAGATATTCACCGCCGGACATTGTCACATTCTCCTGTCGTATAGCCGTCTGTATATCTCCGAAAGAAACATCAACCGCTGCAGCCTTTTGATTATCGACCTCAATCTTCATCTCCATTTCCTGCGTACCGCGAATATCTACTTCTGAAATTTCATCCAGATTTTCAACCATGTCCTCCAATATCTCTGCGTACTCATTCAGTTGCTGAATCGAATAATCACCCGATAAATTGATGTTCATAATCGGCATCTGAGAAATATCCATCTCAAATATGTTCGGTTCAACGGGCAGATCATTTGGAAATTCCTTTTTTGAACGGGCTCTATCTACGGCATCCTTAACCTCCTGAAGTCCTTCTTTAGCAGTGACACTAAAGTCGAATTTAACACGGATTGAAGAGAAACCGTCAATCGAAGTGGATAGAATCTCATCCACATTTTTAATTGCGTTGAGTTCCTTTTCAATCGGCTCAGAAATTTTGTCGGCGATGATTTCAGGCGAGTTTCCGGGATATGCTATTCCCACATAAATTTCCGGAATCTGTAACTCAGGAAAATTCTCCTTGGGCATACTGTTATACGAGCCTATTCCCCCAAGCAATATGATAAAAGTTAGCAAATAGACTGTTTTACGATTGTTTACCGCCCAAGTCGATATACCAAACTCTTTTTGATTTTTTATGTCCTTCATTACTTAGATAGGATTTGCACTCTGTCCATCGGTGTAATTCCTTTGGCCCCCTCAAGGACTATAATGTCCTCTGCATCGAGACTCGATTTGCCCAATGGAGAAACGCAAGCTTCGCCTTTGTATCGCTTATGTACCTTCACATAAACCTTTTCAACCCCGTAGGTTTTTTTCTTTTTGTCTACCAACTTGTAGATATAATTTCTGTTTTTGGTGTCTTGTAAAATTGTCTGCGAGTTAATCACCAGGGCACTATCACGAACAAAGTCAGTCACGTTGACCTTTGCCAGCTGATTTGGCAATAATTCGGTATTGTCATTTATTTCAACTATGACCCTGAAGGTTCTGTTCACCGGATCGATGTAGTTTCCTCTTGATTTAACGACTGACTTTATAATCGTGTCATTGAGCGAAGGAATGCGAAGATCGACTTCAGTTCCTTCTCTTACTTTTGACAGAAGATTTTCTGACAGGGCTGCGGAGATTGTCACCTTGTCATTATTAATAATTCGCATCAACGGAAATTGCGGAGCGGCTACTTCGCCCAAACTCACAACAATATCCTCTACTACACCGCTGAAAGGTGCGCGAACAGTTGTTTTTCCCTGCTGGGCTCGCATCGTTTTCAGTCTTTTTTCAAGCGCTTTTTTCTGATTTAGTGCTTGTTGATAGTTAATCTCAACTCCTAATCCCTGATCCATTAACTTCTGTTGTTTCTCCAGCATATATTCAGCAAGCTCGAGCGATATTTTAACCTCCTCGATACTTGAGCTAAGAATATCTGAGTTAATTGTCACGAGGGCCTGACCTTTCGAAATCTTTTGCCCTTCTCTAACATGGATTTTATTAATGATTCCGCTGGCCTCGGCATTCACCATGGCATTTTTCTCAGATTCCACGCCACCCTGAACTTCCACCTTATGAACAAATCTCTTCCGCATGACAGTCGAAGTGGTAACAAGGGGAGTTAAAACTACCACCGTATCCAGCTCAGCAATTTTTGCGTTCACCTCGCTAAGCTCGGTCTTTAAAGAATCCCGTTTGCTAATTAGATCTGATAAACCGGTCTCTTCCTCTTCGGTCTCACCACCACAGGCGGCGATAAAGCCACCGATTAATATTAGTGTATTGATCCTTTGTATATGTCTTGAATAAATGCTCATTATTTATTGTATAATTTGTCTAGTTCAACTTTGGCAGTTAACAACTGCATTATTGCGCCGATATATCCGGCTTCGCTCGTTAATAACTGGGATTGAAGTTGGGTCACCTGTAAAGCGCCACTAACCCCATCAGATTTTTTTTGCAACTGATTTTTAAATAATTTTCTGGCCAAATCAACGTTGGCTTTTGACAATATCATTTGATCCAATGCTTCGTCATAAGCGGACTTTAGCCGAAATTCCTGAAATTTTAGTGTTTTTTCCAAAGCGGTCAAGCTGTTTTGATCTTTCTCTAACTTTATTTCAGCTTGCTGCACTCTAGCCCACTTCATTCCCGAACTTGTTACGGGAATCTTTAATGATATCCCCCAGATTGTAGTAGGATACCACGGTTTGTTAGCAAAAAAGTCAAAATCATTTCTATAGGCGTTTTGAGAGTGAGTGAAAAAGGCACCAAGCGAAGGATAATATGCTGCCTTCTCATTCTTAATAGAGTAGCCGTCTAATGTGATTTGCTGATCCATCAGTATATAGGCTGAATTTTTTTTAACGTCTCCGCCCTGCTCTGCCGGATTTACGGACAAGGTCTCGACAAGAATATCCACAATGTCCTCCGTTAAAACAATTTCTTTATCGAGGTCATAGCCCATACTGAGCTTTAATAAATATGTCGCTACATCTACTTGTCTTGAATAGGTTTTCCGATTAGAAACCACCTGGTTATACGCCAAATCAATTTGTAAAACTTCCTCTTCATTAATCAAACCGACCTCTTCATAAAAAACAGTCTGATCTCTGATCTGTGCTGTTGTGGCAACTATTGAGTCCATCAATCGAACGCTTTCTTTTGCAACCAGAGCATTATAATATGCCTGACGAACCATTCCTTTAACTTCTTGTTTACTCAATTCAATAGCGGTCGTTGACATACTCTGGTAAAACTTTGAAAATTTCAAAGCCACCAAATACGATCCGTCAAAAAGCAACTGGGAAACGTTGAATACCGCCGAAGTACTGAATGTTTGACCAAACTGCACCTCCACAATTTCTCCTGCCGATGCAGTAGGATTAAATGCCTGCGCGTCGATGACAGAAATTGGAATATCCAAATAGTGTAGAAATGAACCTTCGATATTTACCTGAGGTAAACCAAGGGCGGTGGTCTCCCAAACTTTCTTTATGGCCACATCATAATCGAGTGCAGCATTTCGAGTTTTTACATTCTTCGTTACTCCATAATCCTCAGCCTCAATTAAGGAAAATTCGCTTTGATCCTGACTTCGACCGATTCCTGAAATCATTAACACAAATAGTGCTGCAATTACTCTATAGGTTTTCATCATTTTCAATTAATTCATTTAGTCGCTTTAGTCCTTTTTTGCTGGCAATTCCTCTAATATGATATCTGAAAAATTCGGAATAAACCTCATCCATTCTTATTCCTCCCCGGCTCATGTGATCGTCTCCTAAAATTGCATCGATCGAGGCAATGTAAATTCTTGCCATAATCTCTATGTTGAGATTGTCCCGATACACTTTTTGCTTCAATCCTTTTTCCATATTATCC
>CAZCAD010000183.1:0-6545 GCA_964496525.1 uncultured Flavobacteriales bacterium
GATTCTCGGTCTGATCACCTATTTCTCACACGGGATCTTAAATAATTATCTGGATACAGATAAAGCCGCTGTCCCGGTATGGGGAATAACAGCCATTATTGTGATGTTGGATTTGAAGTATCCGAAGTCCAAAAAAACGGACGACCTAAAAGATTTAGCTGGCTAACAGTTGGCAACAATACTGTTACAAATTAAACAAAAAGCCACTTTTATTTTTTTCCTGCGTCTGTTGGATGTAATTTTACGAAAGAACCGACTGTCTAAGGTTTCAAAATTATATCAATTTTTCTTGGCGCGCTACTAGGACAGCATTAACAAAAATGCTAATGAAATCCTTTGCTCACCTCATTGTTTTTACAATGATTTTCGGAATGCACGCTAACCTCAAAGCTCAAAACGTTCCATTCGATGTTTGTGACTCAAACTTTTTTTATTTGCAATCCGGTCAAGACCTGATTCAAGCCAAAAATATTGCAGGTACGATGACCACCTTAATGGATTGTGACCTTAAAAAGGTTGGAGGTACAGGCAAAGTCAATGCTGTTGCCTGCAATGCCAAGGACGGTTTTGTCTATTATCAGAATCGACATACTGCCACCAACAAATGGCTGATTCGAGTGGACGCAAACTGCGACACGATGACAGTTACCAATTTTACCGGACTAGGTGGCTTTGCGAGCGGTTGTTTTGATGCCTGTAATAATTACTGCCGTTGGAAAGGGGGGGACATCATAAAGTACAATGTAAACACAGCAGTTTACGATACAATCTACACCACTTTGACGGGTGGAAGAGCGGATCTCTGCTACGACCCCTTTACATGCCACTGGTTCGTGTATAGAAATTTAGGGCAGCTGGTTCAATGTTTGGATTCAGCTGGAACCCTGCTATATTCTTTTACAACGAGCGGATCAAGTTCCGGAGGCATATCCTTAAGTCAGGATGGCACCCAAATTATTCAAACGGTAGGTCCAACTATTTACTGGTATAACGCAATTACCGGAGTACTTGAGGACTCTAAAACGCTTGCTGATGCGGCAAAATTGGCGCCACAAGCGGACAATGGTTCATTCGTTTGTGATAATGCTATGGCGGATATCACATCTCTTGGTGATACAATCTTTATTAATACATGCCAAGACAGCGTTTTGGTAAACTTCACAAATACTTCCACTGGAGACCTGAACGTTTTCCTTTGGAATTTCGATGACGGTGACTTAGATTCTACCAACCTAAACCCTTCTCATATGTTTGCGTCTAACAATACTTATAATGTCGGGTTCATGGCAACGAAATTTACCTGTGATGTTTGTCAGTTAGATGTGAATAATTACGATACCATTGTGGTGGTAATTGCTCCGGACATTTTGCTGACGACGATGGCAAGTACAGATCCAATCTGTTTTGAAGGATCAGACGGAACAGGAACGGTTACCACTACCTCAGGCGGAACCGCTCCATATGCATATAGCTGGACAGGTTCTTCAAGTACAACGACGACCGCTACAGGATTTACTGCGGGAACTTATTATGTAACTGTAACAGATGCCAATACTTGCACAACCATTGATTCAGTCACATTGGTTGATCCACCGGATGTTATTGCCATTGGAGCAGCTACCGATGTTACATGCAACGGTTTCACAGATGGAACAGCTACCGCTACCCCAACTGGTGGTGCCTACACTTACGCATGGAGCACCACAGAAACAACTACTGTAATTTCAACCCTGGCTCCGGGAGTTTATGAGGTTATTGTTACCGATGCAGCAGGATGCGATACAACTATTTCAGTTACAGTTGGCGAACCGCCGGTAGTAACAGTTGTTACTTCAGCTGACACATTAATTTGCATTGGTGGAACTGCCGACTTGAATGCAATTGGAGGAGGCGGAAATGGCGGACCGTTTACTTATAACTGGGCGGGAGTAGGCGCAGGATCTCCATCAGTTACACCTGTAGCGGATGCCTGTTATGAGGTAATAGCGACGGATCAATTAGGATGCGTTTCAGTCATTGGAAACCAATGTGTAACGCTTAGAGACCCTTTATCATTGTCTGTTACCGGAACGAATGTTTGCCCGGGAATAACATCGAATCTGTATTCTGCCTATTCAGGCGGTGACGGAGCTTATAGCTTCGATTGGACTGAATTAGGAAGCACGTTTGCTACCGCCGCCTCAACTTCAGCTACACCGGTTATTTCAGGTAACTATTGCCTAACGCTATCTGATGGATGCGAAACCCCCGATGTTACTGAATGCGTTTTCATTACGGTGTTCTCACTTCCAACGGTTAGTCTGAACAGTTTCCAGGCATGTCAGGGAACGGCAATTGATTTCCCTGCATTAGTGCCTGCGGGAGCCACTGATTTTGAATGGAATTTTGGAGATGGCTCCACTTCTGGTTCAAGTGCGCCTTCGCATGTATATGTTTACGATGGAACCTACACAGTAGGAGTAAGCTTTATTACCGCAGATGGATGTCCTGTCTCACAGTCATTCCCTGATATTGTAACTATGCTCGAAAGTCCCATTGCTTCATTCAATTACAATCCAACTGATATCACAGTTGAAGATACAGAAGTTGAGTTCCGAAATCAGACGCTTAATGCAACAACTTATTTATGGGAATTTGGAGATGGCAGCCCAACTTCAAACCAAGAGGATCCAACGCATACGTTCCCTGAAATTGGAGATGTTGCCTATCCTGTCACCTTATGGGCAGACAACGGAGTCTGTACAGACAGCATAACAAAACTGATACACATTAAGGAGATAATCATCTTCTATGTGCCGAATGTGTTTACACCGGATGGTGACCAGTACAACGAAACATTCAAACCGATAATGACATCCGGCATTGACATCTATGATTACCACATGGCGATTTATAATCGCTGGGGAGAAATTGTATTCGAATCCTATGACCACACAATTGGATGGGATGGAACTTATGGAAACCAGGGATTGACAAAAGATGGAGTATTTATCTGGAAAATTGATTTTAAAGAAACTTCTTCTGACAAACGTCACGAACAAACCGGTCACGTCACAATTTTGAAATAATCTCATGATGCTGAAATTATAACTGCATTTGGTCGGAAATAGGACTATGTGAACAATGATTCGATAAAGTTCGGATCGAAGAAATAGATGAGATAAAGAATTGTGAAGATGGATAGGAATAAAATCCCTAAGTAGGCGAGGACCCGTAGTAAAACGTTTGGCGCATGGTCTTCGCCTATATATTTCTTCTGCACCAGAATCGTATTAAACACGGCGATAATTGGCGCCACTAAAAAGGAGATCGTTGTTGCCAGTATCACTAAGGCTAGAAATCCTTTTGGATTTTCCTGGAAAATGTAGATGATCAGGAAAGAACCGATTGACAAAAAAATCAGAACCCATCTGTACAGAGTTTTTGACTGATCCTGCTGTGAATCAGTGTCCTTAAACACTTTTATAGTTTCTGAAAAGGCCCTGGAATAGCCGTCAAAAACAGTAACGCAAGTTCCAAACATGATTGAGAAAGCTGAGGCTGAAATTATCATCTTGGCCCATCCACCGAAAGTCCGGGTATATAACTCAATTACCTGTCCGGAAAATTCGACTTTATTTTGAGAGAAAGTTTCACCGGTGTCATACATAATAAATGCTCCCAGGGTCACAAAACAAATAGCGAGTAAGGCTGTGGTGATATAGCCAAAATTGAAGTCAAACAAGGTTTCTTTGAGTTTTGGATGATAAGCGGTCTGTTTAATTCGTGCAACCGTCCACAAGCTATTCCAAGCCGACAAATCTACTGCCGTTGGCATCCAACCCATCAAAGGAATCAGGAAAGCGATGTAGGCCACTTTATCAATTCCCTCCATACTAAACAAAGGCTTTGTTCCTTGTTGACCTCCTGCAAGAACCATGAAAAAAGCAATTAGGGTTGAAACTAATAAGACGATCCCGATTACTTTGATCAGGGAATCTAATAATTTAAAACTGCCCGAAATTAGAATGGCGACGCATATCACAAAAATGATCACTACGGTCCAAAGGCTATTGTTTAATCCAAAAAGGTTTTCCATGAAACCGGCAGTGACAGAGCCCACTGCTGAGGTAACAAGAAACATCGACACAAGTGTAATCAGGAAGTAGATTGCCAGCACCGGCTTTCCTAATCGCTGATAACCGTGAATAATGCTTTTTCCGGTTGCGTTTGCGTAACGAGAACCAAATTCAAAAAAAGGGTATTTAAATAAAAGAGCCAGAATTACGGCCCATAACATGGTAAAACCAAAATTACCGCCTGATTGTGTCGATTGAATTAAATGCGAAACACCGATGGCCGTCGAGGCAAATAAAATGCCAGGACCAAGGGTTTTAAGAAGATTGCTCAAAAAGAAATTCTAATACTTAGTTTTAGATTTTTTACCGCTCTCAGTCCAGAAATACCAGATTTCAATTTTTTCTCCATGTGAGTAGGTTCCTTTTAATTTTTGTTTTCCGGAGCGATACCATTCCTTCCAAACTCCATCCTTACTTCCGGATATATAGGCTCCCTCTGCATTTAGCTGACCGTTAATATGATACCGTTTCCAAATACCTGTTTGTCTACCTTGATCGTAAGCGCCCTCTGCACTAATTTGACCGGTCTCGTAAAACGTAGCGTATCTGCCTGTTTGAATTCCGGCCTCATAGTTCATTTCCGAACTGATCGCACCGGAGTCATAGTACGATTTTTTCTCACCATCAGTCTCATCATCTTTATAATGAGTTTTTCCCTTAATATTTCCATTTGGCCAGTAAAGTTCAGATAAGCCATCTTTTCGTCCTGCCGTATAGTTAGTTACAGATTTTAACTTTCCGTCCTCGAACCATGTCTTTCGTGTTCCTTCTAGAACACCGTCCGAATAATTTTCCTCTAAGATTATCTGTCCACCTTCAGTCCAATTCATGACTTGACCATCGTACTTTCCTCCTTTATAAAATTCCTTACTCTTCTCTTGACCGTTGGCGTACCACACAGCCTTTTCTCCATCCATTAATCCTCTTGTGTAATTAACCTTTTTAATTAATCGATCCTTTTTGTCAAAGTATTTCCATTCACCGTGTTTTTCGTCACAGACCATGGTTCCTTTCACATAAGAACCGTTCTTGTATCGCTCTTCAAATTTAGAAGTGTCGCAGGCGCCGAAAGCACTGGAGGTTAGCAAGGAGCCAAATAAAAGTAGAAGTAAATTTTTCATATTAATTACAGCTTGAAAATAGATTCAGGAGACAAAAATAGATTCTTTTTTTTTGTAATTCAAATCTTTATCGATAAGTTCCTAAAATTGTTTTTTTCAAAAGAACTTCAAAATTCGGGCCACGCATCAATCATATTTAGTTTTGGTCCTCTTTCCGTTTTCATTCCAGAAAAACCACTTTCCAATTCTTTCACCATTAGCATACGCTCCATAAAGAGAAGGTTCGCCGGTTTTATAAAACTCTTGCCAAATGCCATCTTCTTTTCCTTCCACAAACGTTCCGTGTTGCGCCACTTGTCCGGTTTCAAAGTAAACTCTCCAACTACCATCCTTTACTCCCTGCCTGAAATTAACATCAAACCTTCGCTGCCCCTTTTTAAAATATTCAACGTAATTGCCTTCTTCTTTGCCATTTATAAAATCCGCCTCAATGAATCGTTCGCCACTGTCGTAAAAACCCTTATACGGCCCTTCTTTGGCACCCATAATGAAATTGGATGAGTACTTTAAATTTCCATTGCCGAAGTAAACTTTTATTTCTCCATTGTATTGCCCCTCAGTATAATTACCTTCTCCCTTTATCTCACCTGATTTGAAATAATCCCTGAATTCGCCGTGTAAAATTCCACCAAGGAAAGTTAATTCAAACTCCTTAATTCCGCTTAAATACCATTGTTCTGCAAGTCCACTTTTAAATCCATTTTCATACCTCTCTCTCTTTTGAATTTGACCATTTTCCCAATAAACTATCCGTAAACCGCTTCTCTTTCCATTTTTAAAATTTCCAATTTCCAGGGTATCTCCTTTTTTCGAAAACACGAGATACTCCCCGTTTAACTTTCCGTCTTTGTAACGATTGATTTCTCGAATATCATGATCAGGATAGAAGTATTTCCAACTTCCATAATTCTCTCCGCAGCGCATATATCCAATTGAGTATCCGCCCCCCTCAAGCTCTGTACGAATTGTATCAATCGGAATTTCCTTTTTCCAAATCATCTGAACATAATTGTCCTTTTTGAAGTGGTTTTTCTGTTTTCCATTCACGATAATTTCCGATTTTTCTTCAAGAATTTCGAGTCGGACAATATATTCTTTTATTGATTTGACCTTGGTTGTCGCGATGCCAAGCCAACCGGAAGATGCAACGCCAAAGATGGTTGTTTCAAAATATTTACTCAAGTCACCGACAGCACCAATCTCTGGCTTTGGTGAATCTTTTGCCAGTCGAATCTGCAAATTCGACTTGTTTCGACTATAGATCGTTCCAAATATTTTTGAATCAGCGGTGTCACATTGAGCAACA
>CAZCAD010000184.1:0-6529 GCA_964496525.1 uncultured Flavobacteriales bacterium
GCAGGTCAAAAATAACTCTTTTCATAAAAATTGACAGTTTCCGACCAGACACTAATTATATCCAATAAACAAGCGCTCACCTTTCGTTCTTACATCGAAATATTGATGATGGATTTCCCTTGAGCATGTCCCTCTTCTATGTAAGTAATCGCTTCCGGAACTTGATCTAAAGTGTAGCGTCGGTGAATGACGGATCTAATTGTTCCTGCCATCATCATTTCGGCTAGTTCGCTTAATCCTTCGGGGCTTTCCTGGGTACTTAGCATACTGAAATTTTGCTTTCCTGAAGATACTTTTCCGGCAAACTTTAAGCGAAGCATCAAACTCATGGATGTAAATCCTACTCCTACAACTTGCGAGACCGGTGTCATTATCCGTTTCAGATCAGCGAACTTTCGGTTGCCAACGTTGTCGATAATCAGTTCGTATTTGGTATCTGAATTTGTAAAATCCTTCTTTGTATAATCGATTATGTGATCAGCCCCAAGGGATTTGACCATTTCTATTTTTGACGTACTGCAAACGGCCGTAACTTCAGCTCCCATTGACTTCGCAATCTGGACGGCGAATGTCCCGACTCCCCCCGAGGATCCATTGATAAGAATCTTTTGGCCTTTTTTAACTTGACCTCGGAATCGAAGGGCCTGGAGTGCGGTAAGCCCGGCGACGGGAAGTGAGGCTGCATCCTCAAATGAAAGATCACCGGGTTTATGGGCCAGGCGTTTTTCCTTTGTACAGCAATACTCGGCAAAAGCGCCGGTTCTATATCCACCGAACACTTCATCGCCAACTTTAAATTGCGTCACTTCCGTTCCCACTTCCTCAACAGTTCCAGCCAGATCGGCACCGATAACTTTGGCTTTGGGTCTAAAAAAACCGATTAGTAGTCGCATGAATAAAGGTTTGCCACGCATAAAATGCCAGTCCAGTGGATTGACCGAAGCAGCTTTTACCTTTATCAATACTTCCCGAGCCTTAGGCGTCGGTCGATCAATCTCCAGGAGTTGAAGTCGATCGGGGCCACCGTATTTCTTTTGAAAAATTGCTTTCATCTAATCAGCTAATGGAACACAGTTAAAACCATACGTACTCAACAGAACTATCACGTCCTTCTCGGTCATATTATCTGAAGTTTCTATTCTCAACACATTGTCGATATCCTCAGTATCGACCGACCAATCCAAAATAACCGGATGATTATTGAAAATCGGTTGAACGACTTTTACATTTTTCCTGGTTTTTATATCGGTTTTGAATACGAGTACGTTCATGAGTCAATATTTTCTAACAAATTTTATTTTTTCCTGTTCCCGGAGTATAAGCGAAGACTTCTCCCAGCGGAAGATCAAAGACGAGCGATATTTTAAATGCTAACTCAAGCGTTGGTGAGTATTTCGCTTTTTCTATCGCTACAATTGTTTGTCTGCTAACGCCAACCTTCTCTGCCAGTTTTTGCTGCGTCATCTCATCCCTCATGAAACGAAGCGTTCGGATGTTATTATCGATTTTTCCTTTTTTCGACATCTTAAATTCCCTTTCGGTAATAATAAATTGTCAAAACACCCCCTCCTAGTTCAGACAGAAGACCACCAAAGAAAATGATCAGGAACCAATAATAGTGTGGCACATCCCAGGTTAGAGACCACATCGAGATGATAAAACCGAGTATAAAGAACACATGAGTTAATCGCTGTGCTTTTAGTTCAATGAGTTTGTCTCGTTCATCGGTAATGTCCATGTCCTGATCGTCTGTTGCCATCTTATAAATAATATGGAAGATAATATGGACGACTATTCGTGCTCCTATCGAAACTCCCATGAAAATTAAAAAAGTCTTTCCCCAAAAGGGAAGATCAACAGGAGATGCCCAGAGTTGCTGAGAATAATTGATGATTACATACCAGCCAAAGAAAAAGGAAATAGTCCATCCACTTACGACTGAGAAAATTGTTTTCTGTTCTTGAAATGACATTTTTTTATTATTTGAGTAAAGTATTATTGACACAAAGTTAAATATATTTTACACAATGTAAAGTATTTTTTACATTTAATAAATGAATATTTCATAATAGATTGATTAGATGGAAGTTATAAGCTCTATTTTTTTTTAAATGTAACCTAAATACAATGATTGACGTACGTTTAAATATGCGTTGGGAAACTGATATTGGACCTTGGGTAAGTGGGGGTAGGATGTGCAGTATTACTGACCTAGATTAGCATCAGAAACAACAACAGAGCAATGAAACTTATTTATTTATTATCACTGACAATCTTATTATCGGCAGCAGCGAATTTATCAATGGCAGCCGAAGAGTCCTTAACTATTCCGCCTGCGAATTCAAAGAATGTGAAATCGGAAGGGCTTGTCAATACGGAAAAAATGGAATACACTTTTAACGGAGAAGGAGTATTATACATTCGACTATATAACGAAGACCACCGAATCATTCAGATCAATTCAGTGATTAACAAAGGTGAAATGACTTACAAGTTTAAAAAGGCGGGTATTTATTATATGCAATTCAATTATGAAAATGGTGATAGGTGGACGAAGAAACTTGTGATGTCTCAGGGATCGCCCGTTTATGTCACGAAGTAGTGATCGGGTGTAGAACATCTTGATTTTGTGTTCGAATTTGAATTCGTTTCCATTAAGGACTAAACTTTCACACCCATTAGACAAACATCCCTTCGATTTCGCTTTGGGCTGGCTGATTCCATCAATGTATTTCAGTTTCCTTCGACACCTTCAGGACAAGGTACTATCATGTTATTCTAACTCCTATAACACAGACATCATCAACTTGCTCCAGGGAACCTTTCCAGTTCTCAAATGATTCCTCTATAAGTTTTTTTTGGCGATACAGAGTTTCATTTTGGACTGACAGAAGTAATTTTCTAAAATTGGTGGGTTTATATTTTTTTCCTTTTTCTCCACCGAATTGATCAGGAAAGCCATCGGAGAATATATAAATGGTATCGCCCCTATTTAGCTGAATTTCATGAGTTTTAAAGGGTGAAGTGGCATCGAATTCACCGATAGGCTGCTTTGTCGCCTTGTATTCTTCAACTTCACCTGCTCCATGTCGAATTATCCATAAAGGATTATGTGCTCCGGCATACTTGAGCACAGCCCCATCTAAGATACATAGGGCAATATCCATTCCATCCTTCACGGCTTCTTCGGATTTTTCAAATTCCTGGATAACAATGACTCTCGTTTTATCCAAAATTTTTCCGGGATCACTTAACTGAAATTCTCTGACGGCTCGATTCATGGCATTATTACAAATCACCGAAACCATGGCGCCGGGAACACCATGACCCGTACAATCTGCCACGGCGAACATCACAGTTTCATCCTGAGGCTCTAACCAATAGAAATCACCGGCAACAATATCTTTCGGTTTGTAAATCAAGAATGAATCGGCTAAGTGCTTTTTTACCAAGGACAAGGGGGGTAAAATGGCCTTTTGAATTCTCAGTGCATAAGTGATACTATCGGTGATTTCCTGATGTACATGTTCAATCAGATCTTTTTGACTTCGAATCAGGCGATTATCCCTTTTCTTTCGAATAAAACCAACTAAAAAAACGATTCCCAGTAATACAGCGAGACCCAATCCAACCGCAAGCCATATATTCCTCTGCCTTTCTTGATCACGTAATTCTTTATTTAACTCACCTTCTTTTTTCAGGGAGGCGATTTCCGTTTCTTTTTTTTCTGTTTCATATAAGGTAGATTGAGCGGCCAATTCATTTTTGTAATCAGCATTGTTAACACTATCCCGCATTTTTTCATACAGAAGCCGGTACTCATAAGCAGATTTATAATTTCCAAGCTCGGCGGATATCTCGCTAAGGTGTTTAGCTGAAATCTCATACATATACGTGTACTTTATTTCATCGGCTAATGCAAATGCGTCTTCAAAACATTCCATGGCCTTTTTATATCTCTTTTGCCTTAACAGGAGGTCTCCTTTATTGCTAAGAGTATACAGAACCGCCCTCTTGTCACCACCTTTATTATTTAAATAGTAACTGCTATCATAATACACCAGGGCCTGATCAAAGTCTCCCTGCTTTTCTCGAATGTTTGCTAAAGAATGATAAGCAAAGGCAATATTAGTATCCTCTTTTCGGCTTCTTGAAACGCTTATTGCTTTCTTAAAAAACATTTCGGCGGAGTCTAATATTCCCATTTGTATGTAGCAACCACCAATATTTCCAAGAGTGATGTCCAGGTCAATCGAGTCCTGAGTTTGTTCCTTTATTCTGAGACCTTGGATTTGAATGCGTAAACATTTACGATATTGTTTATCGTAGTAATATATCCCTCCGATTAGACCTAGTGCCTCGGCCTCTCCGTGGTGGTAATTGATCGCCTTCGAAAGACTGTCGGAGGTTTTGTAAATAACAAGTGCCTTTGCACTAAGCCCTTGTTGTTGGCGTAAAATTCCTTTAAGATTAAGCAAATCGACTTCTTTATTTTTGTTACCGAGTTTACGAGTCAAATTCAACCCGTTGTTTATAAATTTTTCTGCATTCTCTTGATTACTGTACAAATTTGCGTCTGATAACTCATAAAGTATTTTCAGTTTTTTATTGTTGTCTTTTGTAGTCGCTAATTCAGCCAGCAGAGAATCGGTTAGCGCATCATCTTGGGCGGTCAACTTATCGGTAAAGGAAAACAACAATACAATTAGCAAAAAATTTTCAAGATGATTCAGGATCATTTCTTTGATGAACAATTGCCTTATAAGATACAAATATTAGAGGTCCCCATAAGTGAATTAAGAAAAATTGTCTATTTCGGACCAGACACTAAATAACATTCACTTCCCTCTCTAAATGAATCCCATAAATTTCAAGGATTGATTCGAGAATATCTTCTGAAAGTTGATAGATGGCTGAGCCTTCAGCATTACCATAATTCACAAGAACCAGCGCCTGATTTTTATGAACACCGTAATTATCAAAGGTCTTTCCTTTCCAACCGGCCTGATCGATTAACCAAGCTGCCGCAATTTTTACGTCGCCATTTGGAAGGGGATAGTTTGCTACTTCAGGAAAACGCTCTTTGAGGTCCCTGAATTTACTCGCACTGATAACCGGATTCTTGAAAAAGCTACCGGAATTACCTATTTCCTCCGGATCAGGAAGCTTAGACTGTCGGATTTTTATTACCGCCTCGCTGACATCGCGAATTGTTGGATTTGAGATTCCTGAGGCAGTTAGCTCATCCTCAACAGCCCCATAAGAGGTATTTAACTGATGGTTTCGCGAAAGACGCAATGTTACGCTCGTGATGACGTAGCTATCCTTGAAATCTCGTTTAAAAACACTTTCACGATAGTCAAATTGACAATCCTCGCTTTTAAAGGTTTCCACTTCCAACGTTTCTCGATTTAAGGCTTGCAGCTCTTCAAACACATCTTTTATTTCTACTCCATAAGCTCCGATATTCTGCATGGGAGCGGCACCAACCGAGCCGGGAATCAAGGACAAATTTTCGATTCCTCCCAATCCCTCTGAGATGCAATACAGAACCAAATCATGCCAGACTTCTCCTGCTGCGGTCTTAACAAAGACAGAATCATCCTCTTCTCTTATTATTTCGATTCCATTGAGCTCATTTCTTAATACAAGGCCGTCGTAATCTGCCGTCAGTAAAATATTACTTCCCCCGCCGAGAAGGAGGATTGGTGAGTTTTTCGCCAGCTCTGATCTCAATAGAGTCTGAAGTTCGTCCACCGATCGAAAAGCGGCAAAGTTTGCGGCCTTCACATCAATTGCAAATGTGTTGTACCTTTTTAGGCTGACGTTTTCCTGTATCATATTGTTGGGGTAAAAATAGGTATTCGGCGCGGTGGTAGATACGATCACAAGAAGTATTTATTAATAGGCCACAGATGATAATTATACGTTTAGATTTCTCCACTCGGCTCTATCGAGCCTCGGTCGAAATCGTGTTTAATAATTCAGAGAACAGAACAAAACCGCCTTATGGATAGTAATGTCAGCCTTTTTTCTCTGCGAGGGGTTTAAACTCCTCGCAGTGAAAAAAGATATGAGCCCGACTTCACCAAAAAAAGACTGCCCGCCTGTGGCGGACAGCCTTCTCTTACTTATACTTAGAATCAAAATCAAAATCTTCGCTTAGTCTCTTCTTCAATGAGATCAGGATAAGTTCCGGTACCGATTTGTCTCGCCGGCACTCGCTTCATTGACCGTCACTTATTGTCTCATCACCTTTATTTCGCATCTTCGATTAATTCCTTTCTCTTGCTCATTTTCGTTTGAATGCAGGGGTTGCCACTCTCCATAATAATATACTTTGATCTGATCTCTTGAGACCCCTCGATTGATCAAATGTTTTTTAATTGTCTCGGCACGTCTTTTGGAAAGAATGAGATTATAGTTATCTGAACCGACATTATCAGTGTGGCCAATGATGACAAACTGAATCTTCACATTCGCCTCATGATCGAAAGTCTGCAACAAATCATTGATTCGTTTAACATCT